>JARDZQ010000081.1 GCA_029240775.1 Rubrobacteraceae bacterium
TCAGAACCGAGGAACCCAGTCTCGGCGAGGAGCTCTATAGGCCTCATCCCGTACTCTTTCCGGCACTCCTGTATCTCGCGGGGCTGCTCGTCGGCGTGAGCGTGGATGGGCAAGGCGTTCCGGCGAGCATACCGTGAGAGCTTCTCCAGCCAGTCTCGCGGCACGGCGCGCACGCTGTGCGCCGCGACCCCGACCTCGACGAGCGGGCGCCCCTGCGCCCATCCCCGAAGCTCGTCTACCCGTCCCAGAAAATCGTCCACCGCAGCGTCCCGGAAACGGGGGATACCACCCCTCGCGTACGCGACGGGGAGCATGAGAAGCCGGATCTCCGCCTCCTCCGCGGCCTCCGCTACGGCCTTGGCGAGCGCGTTCGGGTCTTCGTACGGGGTACCATCAGGGCGGTGGTGGACGTAGTGAAACTCGGCCGCGCTCGCGTAGCCCGCGCTCAGCATCTCGCGGTAGCACCTCTCGCTTGCCTCCCTGATGGTGTCCGGGTCGAGGCTCTCCGCCAGAGCGTACATCCGCTCGCGCCAGGTCCAGAAGTCGTCCTCTGGATGGTGGGGGTCTCTGCGCTCTACCCGCCCGCGCAGTGCTCGCTGGAAGGCGTGGCTGTGCGCGTTCACGAAGCCCGGAGCGAGTGCCCGGCCCGGAAGCCTCTCCCCACCGGTGGCGGGCCCGACCTCGACCACGCGCCCGCTCTCGACGGTCACGGCGACGTTGCTGCGGGCGCCGCGCGCGTCGAGGAGCAGGTCGGGCAGGAGGGTGCGCCTCACCCTAGTCGAACATCGGCATCCGGATACCCAGCCTGCGTGCCGCTTCGCGGGCCGCCTCGTAGCCCGCGTCGGCGTGACGGACGACGCCTATGGCCGGGTCGTTGGTCAGGACCCGTTCGAGGCGGGTCGCTCCCTCTCCGGTGCCGTCGGCGAGGACCTGAGCCCCGGCGTGGATGGACTTGCCGATCCCCACGCCCCCGCCGTGGTGGACCGCGACCCAGCTCGCCCCGCTCGCGGTGTTGAGGAGAGCGTTGAGGATAGGCCAGTCGGCTATGGCGTCGGATCCATCCTTCATCGCCTCGGTCTCGCGGTAGGGGGAGGCTACGCTCCCGGTATCCAGGTGGTCGCGCCCGATGACGATGGGGGCCGAGATGGTCCCGTCGGCGACGAGGTCGTTGAAGCGCAGCCCCGCCCTGTGGCGCGAGCCAGCCCCGAGCCAGCAGATGCGCGCAGGGAGCCCCTGAAAACGAACCTTCTCTCTTGCCTGCTCGACCCAGCGCGCGAGGCGCTCGTCTTCGGGGAAGAGCTCGAGGATCGCGTCGTCTGTGGCGGCGATATCGTCCGGGTCCCCCGAGAGAGCCGCCCACCGGAACGGCCCCTTGCCCTCGCAGAAGAGCGGCCTTATGTAGGCCGGAACGAAGCCGGGGTAGGAGAAAGCCCCGTCGAAGCCGCCGAGCCTCGCCTCCGCGCGCAGGTTGTTGCCGTAGTCGAAGACCTCCACCCCGCGCTCCTGCATGGCTACCATCGCGGCGCAGTGGCGGGCCATGGAGGCGCGAGCCTCGCGCACGTAGTGCTCCGGGTCGCTCTCGCGCAGCCCGGCGGCCTCCTCGAGGCTGTAACCAGCCGGGACGTAGCCGCCCAGAGGGTCGTGGGCCGAGGTCTGGTCCGTGACGGCGTCTGGGACATAGCCGCGCTCCAGGAGGGCGGGGAAGACCTCGGCGGCGTTGCCGATGACGCCGATGGAGAGCGGGACGCCTTCGCGCTTGGCTTCCTCTGCGCGCTGCAGAGCATCTTCGAGGTCATCGGCGAGGACGTCGAGGTAGCCGGTCATCAGGCGCCGGCGAGCGCGGTCCGGCTCCACCTCGACGCATAGGGCTATGCCCTCGTTCATGGTGATCGCGAGCGGCTGGGCGCCGCCCATCCCGCCGAGGCCAGCGGTGAGGCAGACGCGCCCGCGGAGCGTCCCGCCGAAGCGTTGTTCGGCGACGGCGGCGAAGGTCTCGTAGGTTCCCTGGAGGATGCCCTGGGTGCCGATGTAGATCCAGGACCCGGCGGTCATCTGGCCGTACATCGTGAGCCCCGCCTTCTCGAGCTCCCTGAACGTCTCCCAGTCGGCCCAGTCCGGGACGAGGAGCGAGTTGGCGATGAGGACGCGCGGCGCGAAGGCGTGGGTGCGGAAGACCGCGACTGGCTTGCCCGACTGCACAAGGAGGGTCTCGTCGTCGTCGAGGCCCTGCAGGGTGCTCACGAGGGCCCAGAAGCTCTCCCAGTCGCGGGCTGCCTTGCCCGTGCCGCCGTAGACGACGAGATCCTCTGGGCGCTCTGCGACCTCGGGGTCGAGGTTGTTCATGAGCATACGGAGCGCCGCCTCCTGGTGCCAGCCCTTGCAGGAGATCCCCACTCCCCTCGGGGCCCGGATGGTCGGGGCCTTCTGCGTGTCGGTCATCTGTGGCTCCTTCCCGCGCTACCGGTCAGTCTTGCACCGGGTGTTGAAGAAGTCCAGGGTGAGTAGCAGTAGCCACGGCGAAACGACGGCAGTTCTGTTTGGCCTCCCCGAGCATCCGTCCCGGGACGGCGCGAAGAGCAGGGGCCCGCCGCGACGCTGTCCGCGGCGGGCCCTCAGGGGAGTTCTGGTGCCTTACTCTACGATGCCCTCGTCCTCGAGGTGCTCGGCTGCGACGTCCTCAGGGTCCTCCTGCTCGAGGTCCACCTGGCCGTTCAGCTCGCGCATGGTCTCGACGTCGAGGCTCGCCGAGACCTCGTTCAGGATTTCCTTCATCTCGGGGTTCTGATCGAGGACCTCGGTCCTCACCACCGGGGCCGGGTAGTAGAAGGGCCAGATGCCCTTCGGGTCCTCCATGACCACCAGCTCGTCGGAGGCGAGCTGCCCGTCGGTGGTGAAGCCCACCCCGACGTCGCCCTCGCCGCCTTGGAGTCCCTGGTAGCGGAGGCCCAGCTGGTTCACGATCTTGATCTCCCCGAAGTCGAGGGCCGGGTAGTTCTTCTGCATGTTGGGATAACCGTCTGAGCGGTTCTGGAACTGGGAGAAGGAGACGAAGGTGAGGTCCGGCGAGGCCTCCGCCAGATCGGCGAGGGTCTTCAGGTTCATCTCCTCGGCCACGTCCTTGCGGACGAAGATGCCATAGCTGTTGTTGAAGGGCGCTGGGGTCAGCATCGTGTCCGCGGGGTCGCGCTTGGCGTAGAGCTCTTTGGCCTTCTTGTAGGTCTCCTCTGGGGTCTTCAGGGCGGCGGGGTCTCCCTCGTAGTCGACCGTCGCCGTGAGCGCCGTGCCCGTGTACTCGGGGTACATGTCGATCTGGCCGTTCTGGAGCGCCTTGTCGGCTATCTGTTCGGAGCCCAGATTGAGCTTCTTCTCCACGTTAAAGCCGTTGGCCTCGAGCGCCTGGGCGTAGAGCTCGCCCAGGATGAACTGCTCGGTAAAGTCCTTCGAGCCGATGGTGATAGCCGGTCCGCCTCCTTCGTCGCTGGCCTGCTCACCACCGACGTTGCCGCAGGCGGCGAGCAGGGCGAGCGCCAGGGCGGCGAGCACCGCCGGGATGGCGCGGATCAACTTCGTCCTGTTCTTCATCTTTCCTCCTCTTTCCCGATCTGCTTAACGGCGTCTTTTCTGCGCGATCTTGAGGCCTTTCGGGGTGAGCGCGCGCTCTACGCCGGCGAAGCCGACCTCCGTGATGATCGAGAGTACGGCTACCGAGAGCGCCCCCGCGAGCAGTATGGCGGTGTCCCCCCGCTGGAATCCCTCCACGATCAGATCCCCCAGGCCGCCGCCCCCGATAAAGGTCGCCAGAGTCGCGCTTGCGACCACCTGCACCGCCGAGGTGCGGATGCCGGCGAAGATGACCGGGGCGGCTATCGGGAGTTGTATCCCGGCGAGGATCTGGCTCCCCGAGAGCCCCATCCCGCGCGCGGCGTCTATGACCCCAGGGTCGACCTCGCGCAGGGCGGTCGAGGCGTTGATTAGGATCGGGGGTACCGCCAGCGCCGTGAGCGCGATGAGCGCCGAGGTGAAGCCGAAGCCGAAGAACGGCAAGGCAAGGGCGAGCAGCGCCAGGCTCGGGACGGCGCGCCCGATGTTTCCCACGTTGATCGCGATGGCCGCGCCGGTCGGCGTGTTCCTGACGGCGAGCGCGACTGGCACGGCTATCAGGACCGCGATTGCCAGGGCGACGACCGAGAGTTCGATGTGCCTGAAGAGCAGCTGCGTGAAGTCGGGACGTCCGAGGACCTCACGTATCTGGCCGACCATCTACGCCCTACTCCGGCGGGCCCACGGCCTCAGGTAGCGCTCCACGGCGAGGAGCAGCAGGTCCGCCAGGATGGCGAGGGCTGTCGCCAGGACCGCGCCGGCGATGATCATGGTCGGGAAGTTGCGGTTAATGCCGTCGAAGATCAGCTTCCCCAGGCCACCGCCGCTGATGTAGGCGCCGATCGTCGCGATCCCGATGATCGTCACGGTCGCGATGCGGATGCCGGCCACGATCACCGGCAGCGCCAGCGGCAGCTCGACCTTGAAGAGGATCTGGCTGTTCGTGAGCCCCATCCCGCGCGCGGCGTCGATGGTCTCCGCCGGGACCGAGTCGATACCGGCGACCACGTTGCGGATCAGGATCAGAAGGGAGTAGGCCACGAGCGCTATGATCACAGGTGTCGCTCCGATGACTATACCGGGGACGGAGATGAGGATGGAGAACAGCGCGAGGCTCGGGATGGAGTAGAGGATACCGGTCACGAAGGTTACGGGCGGGTAGATCTTGCGGTACCGCGCCGACAGCACGCCTATCGGCAGAGAGATGGCGAGCGCGATCGCCACCGAGACGAACGAGAGGTACATGTGCCCCTGTATCGCCGGCCATATGTCCTCCCAGAAGTTCTCGGAGATCCAATCCCACTCTATTAACCTGGGCTCCTCGAGCGAGACATCCTGCAGGAGCGCCAGAATGCCGGGGAATCCCTCACCCACGCGAGTCGCCCCCGGCGCGGGAAAGCTCCTCTATGGCGTCTATGGTCAGCAGCCTCTTCTCGCCGTCGTTCTCCACGACGGCCTCGCTGTGTCCAGACCCGATCAGCTCGGAGAGCGCGTCCTTCACGGTCAGGTTCCCGCTTATGCGGGGGAGATCCTCGGCGTTGCCGTTCGCCGGCTCAAGCTCCATGTCGCCGACCCTCGTGAGCGAGAGCCGCTTGAGGATCCGGTCGTTGCCGACGAAGGAGGCGACGAACTCGGAGTTCGGGTTCGCGAGGATGTTCTCCGGGGTATCGTACTGGGCGAGGAAGCCGCCCTGCTTGAGGATGGCGATCTTGTCGCCGATCTTTATGGCCTCGTCTATGTCGTGGGTAACGAAGACGATGGTCTTCTTGATGTTCTGTTGGATGTTCAGGAACTCGTCCTGGAGCCGCTCGCGCGTTATGGGGTCAACGGCCCCGAAGGGTTCGTCCATGAGCATGATCGGGGGGTCTGCGGCCATCGCGCGCGCCACCCCGACCCGCTGCTGCTGCCCACCAGAGAGTTCCGCCGGGTAGCGGTCTCGGTAGTCGTCGGGGTGGAGGCCGACGAGCTCGAGGAGCTCGTCCACGCGGATGCGGATGCGCCCCTTATCCCAGCCCACCAGGCCCGGCACGGTCGCTATGTTCTCGGCTATGGTGCGGTGGGGGAAGAGGCCTATCTGCTGGATGGCGTAGCCGATTTTGCGCCGCAGCTGGGTGCCGCTCATCGCGGTGTTCGGCTCGCCGGCTATGAGGATCTCGCCCTCCGTCGGCTCGATGAGCCTGTTTACCATACGCATGGAGGTGGTCTTGCCGCACCCCGAGGGACCGACCAGAACGCAGATCTCTCCTTCCGGGACTTCGAAGGAGAGATCGTTTACGACGGGTCTGTCGGAGCCGGGGTAGGTCTTGCTCACGCCTCTAAACTCGATCATTGCATCTCCTGTGCGCCCAGGGGTAGTAGGGCTGCCGGTAGGTGCATCCGACCTTCGAGAACCCGACCACGACTCCTCCAACTCTTATGGAACGGTTTGGGGAAAGTATACGGCAATCCCCTCCGAATAGTTCATCCGGGTTAGCGAGGAGTAATCGTGGGACCGGAGCGTCTCAGGGAGCTTTGACCTGTTCGGAGATCAGGTGCGCGTAGACCTTCTGGCCCTCGATCTGGAGGTGGACCCCGTCCTCCACGAAGTACTCGGGGTGGCCTTCGCTCGCTGAGTACCAGTCGGCGAGCACGGCCCTGTCCGGGTAGCGAGCCACCCCCTCGGCGATTACCTCGTTGTTGGGCTGCTCCCAGGCGCGGGGGACGTTGACGTTGACGAAGACGACCCTGCGCACGCCCACGAGTACGCGCATGGTCTGGTCGAACTGCTCTGCGGTGTAGATGCCGTTGCTGCCGATGTGAACTACGACGACCTCACCGAGCTCACCTGCGTCCCGGCGAGCCGCCAGCACGGCGACCGCGTCTGCGGCCTGAAACCCGACCGCCGCATCTATGGTCGCGAGGTTGGGCACGGTCTTTCCGAGTTCCTCTGCGGCACCGAGCATCACCGAGTCGCCGACCGCGCTGACGGGTCCGACCGCCGCTTCGACGCCCGCGGGCACCTTCTTTTTCTTCCCGGCTGCACTCTCCCCTGCCTCCTGGGCTTCCGCCTTGGCTACGGCGCGGCGCGTGATGGTGAGTTTGTCGCTCTCCGGCGGGGCGGTCTCCGGGGTCATCTTCTCTTCGGCCACGGCCTTTCTGGAGGTGGTCTCGGTGTGGAGTGCCGCTTCGGCTCTGAGGTAGGAGGGTGGCTCCTGCGGTTCGGCCTGCGAGGCGGCCACGCCGAGCGCCGCGCAGAGTGCTACGAGGGGAACCGTGGCCCCGGCCCACAGTACGGTGAGACGCCGGCGCTGCAACCCCTGTGACTCGCGCAGCTTTCGCCAGGCCTTCCCCAGCGCTCCCTTCCGGACCGGCGTCTCGACGTAACGGTACGAGAGGTCCGCCAGCACGATCGTGACCGCCAACCGTAGCGCGAGCAGCGGCCAGCCGTCCAGGGGCACGTCGAGTCCGGGGCGGGTGACCATGAAGATCGG
>JARDZQ010000082.1 GCA_029240775.1 Rubrobacteraceae bacterium
CGGTTTCACGCTCGCTCGTACCTTCACGTTCCTCGTCTCCTACTCTTTAGGTCCTGAACCTGTAAGTAATACGTCCCCGGCTCAAGTCGTAGGGGCTCAACTCCACCTTCACCCGGTCGCCCGGCAGTATCCGGATGTAATTCATCCGCATCTTGCCCGAGATGTGCGCGAGCACGTTGTGCCCGCTCTCGAGTTCGACTCGAAACTGCGTGTTGGGCAGCGCCTCGGTGACGGTGCCTTCAACCTCTATGACGTCTTCCTTGGCCAAGGACCTCCTATCTCAAACGGTTACAAGATGGCTCTAAAGCCAAACGGATATCTTATCACGCCCGACCCGCTCCTCACACCCTGGAGAGCCTCTCATCACCCGCTCTCACCGCCGTTTTCGGTGAGCACCCAGGGACCGTCCTCGGTGACGGCTACGGTATGCTCGAAGTGGGCGGCCAGCGAACCGTCTGCGGTGTATATCGACCATCCGTCCCACTCGCTCAGGCGGATATCGTAGCTACCGAGCGAGATCATGGGCTCTATGGCGAAGGTCATGCCGGGGAGGAGGCGCGGCCCGGTACCGGGATGGCCGTAGTTGGGGATCTGGGGGTCCTCGTGCATCTTGCGCCCGACCCCGTGGGAGACCAGGTCGCGCACCACCCCGTAGCCCCGGCTCTCAGCGAGCGACTGTATCGCGTGGCCAATGTCCCCGAGGTGGTTGCCGGTGCGCGTCTGCTCGGTGGCCGCCTCCAGACACCGGCGGGTCGTCTCCAGGAGCCTGGTTGTCTCCCTCGGGATCTCGCCGACCGGAACCGTCGTGGCGGAGTCGGTCACGAAGCCATCGTAGCGGACGCCCACGTCCAGGGAGATGATGTCCCCCTCCTTCAGGCGGTAGGGACCGGGGATGCCGTGCACGATCATGGCGTTCGGCGAGGCGCAGATCGAAGCCGGGAAGCCCTGGTAGCCCTTGAACTCGGGCCTGCCACCGTGGTCGTGGATGAAATCTTCGGCCAGAGAGTCGAGCTCTCTCGTCGTAACACCGGGGCGGACGCTCCCGGCGAGCATCCTCAGGCAGGCGGCGGTGATGCGACCGCCCTCGCGCATCGCCTCAAGCTCGGCTTGGCTCTTGCGGACGATCAAGGGCTCTTCTCCACCGACTCGAGGATGTCATCGGTCACCTCGGAGATACCCTGTGTGGCGTCCACCTGCGCAAGGATATCCCTGTCGGCGTAGTAGCCCTTCAGGGGCTCGGTCTGCTCGTGGTAGACCTCCAGGCGGCGCCGGATCGACTCCTCTGTGTCGTCCTCGCGCTGGACGAAGGGACCGGGGTCCTCCTCCGAGTCCTCGGGCGGCGGGTCGTACTCGACGTGGTAGATGTTGCCCGTGGCCTCGCTCGTGCGGCGTCCCGAGAGGCGCTCGACCAGCAGCTCGTCGGGGGCCTCGAGGGCGACGGCGGCGTCGAGCTCGGCATCTATCTCGGTCAGCATCTTGTCCAGGGCCTCGGCCTGGGACTCGTTGCGGGGGAAGCCGTCCAGGATCCAGGAGTCAGCCTCATCCAGGTACGGCTTCATCATCTCGATGATGATCTCGTCCGGGACAAGGTCCCCGCGGTCGTTGTAGTCCTTTATAGACTGGCCGAGCTCGGAGCCGGACTTGATCTCCGCGCGCACCAGGTCGCCGGTGGAGATGTGCTTCGCGCCCGTCTCGCGCGAGATCCGCTGCGCCTGCGTTCCCTTGCCTGCCCCCTGGGGCCCCAGAAGTACTATCCTCATCGCTTCTTCAAGAACCCTTCGTAGTTGCGCATCATCAGCTGGCTCTCGAGCTGGCGCACCGTGTCCAGCGAGACGCCGACCACGATCAGCATCGAGGTCCCGCCGAGGAAGATCGACTGGGGCAGGCTCATCACGCCCGTGATCAGGTACGGCAGCACCGCGACGGCCGCCAGGAAGACTGCTCCGAAGAGCGTGATCCTGGTGAGCACGTTGCTCAGGTACACGGCGGTCGGCTGGCCCGGACGGATGCCTGGGACGTAGCCGCCGGTCTTCTTCAGGTTATCGGCGTGCTCTATGGGGTTGAACTGCACCGCGGTGTAGAAGTAGGTGAACATCACGATAAGGACCGCGTAGAGGATCAGGTACGGCGCGTTTCCCGGCGAGAAGAACGCAGCGATACGGCCCAGGATCGAGTCCTGGTCGCCCCCGGCGAACATCTGGCCGAGCACTACGGGGAAGATCAGGAGCGATGAGGCGAAGATGATCGGGATGACCCCGGCCATGTTGACCTTCAAGGGCAGATAAGTGGTCCCGCCGCGACTCATCCGGCGCCCGACCTGCTGCTTGGCGTAGGTGATCGGGACACGACGCTGCCCCTCGTTGACGAAGACTATCGCCGCGACGATTAGGACGGCGAGGAGCCCGAGGATGACTATGTTGAGCACGCTGCCGTCCTCCAGGAGCGTCCGGATCGCGTTCGGCGCCTGCGAGAGGATCGAGGCGGTAATGATGAGCGAGATGCCGTTCCCGAGCCCGTGCTGGGAGATGAGTTCCCCGAGCCACATGGTGAGCATGACGCCCGTGGTCAGGGTGACGATGACGAGGAAGATGTCTATCGGGCTGCCGTCCGCGAGCACGCTGCCGCCCTGCGCAGACCGGAAGAAGAGGACCATCGCTATCGACTGGATAAGGGCCAGCGCGAGCGTGAAGTAGCGGGTGTACTGCGTGATCTTCTGCTGTCCCTGCTCGCCTTCTCTAGCGAGCTCCTGCAGGCGAGGTATGGCGACCGTCATCAGCTGCATCACGATCGCCGCCGTGATGTAGGGCATGATCCCCAGCGAGAACACCGCGAGGTTGTTGAATGCCCCCCCGGTGAAGACCCCGAAGAGGCCGGTTATCGCGTTCTGGCTGGTGTCTATACCCGTGGCTATGGCCTCGCGGCTGAGCCCCGGCAGGGGCACGAACGCTCCGAGCCGGTACGCGGCGAGGAGGGCCGCCGTGAACAACAGCCTCTGCCTTAGCTCCGGAACCTTCCAGGCGTTGGCTAGGGATCCCAGCATCTTTATCTCTCCAGTACCTCGGCGTTCCCGCCGGCCGCCTCTATCTTCTCCTTAGCCGATCCCGAGAAGGCGTGCGCCCTTACGGTGACGGCGCGCCCGATCTCCCCGTCTGCGAGGATCTTGACGAGCTCTGCCTTCTTCCTGACCAGGCCGGCGGCACGCAGCTCTTCGGGGCCTATCGTATCACCGGAGAGGTCGGCGAGTTCGCCCAGGTTGACCGCTGCATAAAGGGTCGGTCTGGCGACCGTGTGCCTGCCCCTGGCCTCCCCCTTGAGGCGTGGCAGCCTGCGCTGCAGGGGCATCTGGCCGCCCTCGTACGTAGAGTGAGCCTTCGCGCCCGACCGGGCGCCAGCGCCCTTGTGGCCGCGGCCGCTCGTCTTGCCTTGCCCGCTCCCCGTGCCGCGTCCGACGCGCTTGCGCGCCTTCTTCGAGCCGGGAGCCGGCGAGAGTTCGTTCAGCCTCATCCGACCTCCTCTACCCGAACCAGGTGGCGCACCTTGTGGATCATGCCCCGGAGCTGGGGCGTGTCCTCGTGCACCCGGGAGTCCCGGATGCGCTTGAGCCCCAGAGCGCGCACCGTCTGCTTGTGATCCCCCTTCGAGCCTATGACGCTCTTGACCTGCGTAACCTTGATAGGGCTCATAGCGTGATCTTCACCCCCCGCATCTGCTCGATGTCGGCCTTCGAGCGTAACTGCTTGAGGCCGTCGATCGTGGCCTGAACGAGGTTGACGGCGGTCGTCGAGCCCAGGGCCTTCGTGAGCACGTCCCTTATGCCGGCGAGCTCCATGACCGCCCGGACTGCGCCGCCCGCGATCACGCCGGTACCCTCGGAGGCGGGCTTTAGCATGACCGAGGAGCTCTCGAACTTGCCCAGGACCTCGTGGGGGATGGTCGTGTTGCGCATAGGCACCTGGAACATGTTGGCCTTGGCGCGGTCCTGACCCTTGCCTATGGCCGCCGGGACGGTGTTGGCCTTTCCGAGACCGACGCCTACCCGTCCGTTGCCGTCGCCGACTACGACCAGGGCGCTGAAGTTGAAGCGCCGGCCACCCTTGACGACCTTCGCGACGCGCCGGATCTCGACGACCCTGTCCTGGAACTCGCTATCGCCCCTGCCGCGGTCGCGCGGCCTGGGGCCGCGAGAGTCGCGCTCCCTGGTGGTGCTGCCTCCACCTCGAGGGTTCCCACTACTCGCGCCTGAGGGGCCCTGACCCCTGCTCTGACCTGTCCTCGGTCGTCCCAAGATCTTCCTCCTAAAGCTTCAGTCCGCCGGAGCGTGCGCCCTCCGCGAGCGCCGCGACCCGGCCGTGGTATTTGTTGCCGCCGCGGTCGAAGACCACGCTCTCTATCCCGGCCTCTGAGGCCCGGCTCGCGATGAGCTCGCCGACCTTGAGCGCCGCCTCCTTGCGGTTCTCGGCCTCCCCTATCTCGCGCGAGTCGGCCGCCGCTAGGGTGTTGCCAGCGTCGTCGTCGACGAGCTGGGCGTAGATGTGAATGTTCGAGCGGTACACGGAGAGCCGGGGGCGCTGTGCCGTCCCTGCCACCTTGCGCCTGACACGCTTGCGACGCTTCTCCCGGTGCAACCGCTTCTTCTCGACTACCGCCATCCTAAAGTACCTCCTAGCCGGCCTTGCCGACCTTGCGCCGGATCTGCTCGTCGCTGTAGCGGATGCCCTTGCCCTTGTAGGGCTCCGGCGGCCTGACGCGACGGATCTCCGCAGCCATCTGGCCGACCCGCTGCTTGTCTATGCCGCGCACGACGATCGTCGTGGCGTTCGGGACCTCGAACTCTACCCCCTCGCGCGGCTGGACCAGGACCGGGTGCGAGTACCCGACCTGCAGATTCACGTCGCGGCCTTGGAGCGCGGCCCTGTAGCCGACGCCCGCGATCTGCAAGGTCTTCGAGAACCCCTCGGTCACGCCGGTTACGGCGTTCTGGACGAGGCTCCGGGTGAGCCCGTGCATCGCCTTGTGGTCCGGCGCGTCCGACGCCCGGTCCACCACGATGCTCCCGTCCTCCTGCCTGACCTCCACACCGCGCCCGACGGGGACACTCAGCTCACCCTTTGGTCCGGTCACCTTCACACTGCGGCCGGAGATCTCGACATTCACCCCGCTGGGGACCTCGACCGGCGACTTTCCTATCCGTGACATCCTCTAACCTCCCTAGTACACGAAGCAGAGGACCTCGCCGCCGATCCCCTGGCGCCTGGCCTGGTGGTCGGTGAGGATTCCCTGCGAGGTAGAGAGTATCGCCACCCCGAGCCCGTCGAGCACCCGGGGGATGTCCTTCTGCTTGCGGTAGACGCGCCGGCCCGGGCGGCTCATCCTTCTGAGGCCCGCTATCGCCCGCTGCCCGTCGGGGCCGTACTTCAACTCGATGACGAGGACCTTCTCGGCCCCCGCGCCCTTCTCCGAGAAGTCGCTTATGTAGCCCTCCTCCTTCAGGATGCGGGCTATATCAGCCTTCATCTTGGAGTGGGGGATCTCGGCCCTCTCGTGTTTCGCCATCTGCGCGTTGCGGATCCTGGTCAGGAAATCCGCTATGGGATCGTTGACCGCCATTACCAACTCGCTTTCGTCACCCCGGGGATCTTGCCCTCGTGGGCGAGCTCCCTGAGGCAGATCCTGCACAGCCCGAACTTCCGGTAGTACCCGTGCGCGCGGCCGCACCGCTGGCACCGGTTGTACTCCCTAACCCCGAACTTCTGCTTCTTCTGCTGCTTTACCAGCAAAGCCTTCCTCGTCATTCCCTACCTCTCAACTGTCCCTGAACGGCATCCCGAGCAAGCGCAATAACTCCCGCGCCTCCTCGTCGCTCTCCGTCGTGGTCACCACCGCGACGTCGAGGCCGCGGGTCGCGTCTATGGCGTCGTAGGAGATCTCCGGGAAGATGAGCTGCTCGCTGAGACCCAGGGCGTAGTTCCCGTGGCCGTCGAAGGAGTTCGGGCTTATCCCCCGGAAGTCCCTGACGCGCGGGAGCGCGACCGAGACCAGCCGGTCGAGGAACTCCCACATCCGCTCACCGCGCAGCGTTACCCTGGCCCCGACCGGCATGCCCTCCCGGATCTTGAAGCCCGCGATGCTCTTGCGCGCCCTTCTTGGCTGCGCCTTCTGACCCGTTATCTTCGCCAGGTCCTCCATCGCGCCGTCAAGTGCACGGCTGTTCTGCGAGGCCTCGCCGACGCCCATGTTCACCACGATCTTCTCGAGGCGGGGGATGCGCATGGGGTTCTCGATCCCGAACCTCGTCTTAAGTGCCGGGGCGATCTCCTCGTTGTACCTGTCCTTCAGCCTAGCCATCTATGTCCTCCCCGGACCTCTTGGCGACCCGGGTCTTCTGCCCCGAGTCCATTAACCGGTAGCCGACCCTTGTCGGCTCCCCGCTGCTCGGGTCCACCAGCATGACGTTCGAGACGTGCATGGGGGCGTAGAAAGTGTAGAGCCCCTGCTGGTTGTTCTGCGTCGGCCTGGCGTGGCGCGTGCGCTCGTTGACGCCCTCCACGACTACCCGGTCCTCGCCGGGATGGACCTCCCGGACCTCGCCGCGCTTGCCCTTCTCTTTGCCGGAGATCACCACCACGGTGTCCCCTTTTCTTATCTTGAGACCCACTTACAGCACCTCCGGGGCCAGCGAGATGATCCTCGTGTAGCCCTTCTCCCTCAGCTCGCGCGCTACGGGACCGAAGATGCGCGTCCCGCGCGGCGCACCGTCGGGGTTGATGATAACCCCCGCGTTCTCGCCGAAGCGGATGTACGAGCCGTCGTCGCGGCGCGTCTCCTTCTTGGTCCTCACCACCACGGCCCGCACGACGTCGCCCTTCTTCACGCCGCCGCCCGGCGTGGCCTCCTTGACGGAGGCCACGATTACGTCCCCGACCCCCGCGCTCCGGCGCTTGCTGCCACCGAGCACACGGATGGTCAGGAGGCTGCGGGCCCCCGAGTTGTCCGCGACCTTTATCCTCGATTCCTGCTGGATCACTACTCGGCCCTCGAGACTATGTTCGCGAGCCAGACCGTCACGGTCTTCTCGGGCTTGTCGGAGACGACGAGCCCGACCCGCTCCTTGCGGCTGCCGCGCTCGGGATCGTGCTGGATCTTGCCCTCGTCCTGGTCGAGTGCGGGCCCCTTGGCAGGACCCAGCTCCAGCCCGGCCTCGACCGTCTCGCCGCCCTCGACGAGGCTATCTACGGTCTCCTCGGGGCTCTGCTCCTCGGGAGCCTGGTTCCTCGCTTCCTCTGTCACTATCCGTTCTCCTGCCTCTTCTGCGTCAGGACGGTCAGGAGCCGGGCGATGTTCTTCCGGACCTCCTTGAGCTGTCCCGTGTTCTCCAACTGACCCGTGGCGTGCTGGAAGCGGAGGTTAAAGAGCTCGCGGCGCGTCTGCGCCAGGCGCTGCTCCAGCTCTCCCACGTCCAGCTCGCGCACCTCCGCGGCCTTCATTACTGACCACCTCCTCGCACCAGGAAGCGCGTCTTTATCGGGAGCTTCTGAGCGGCGAGCATCATAGCCTCGCGCGCCAGGTCCTCGTTCACGCCGCTCATCTCGAACATCACGCGTCCGGGCTTGACGACGGCGACGTAGGACTCGGGGCTACCCTTGCCACTCCCCATCCGGGTCTCGGCAGGCTTCTTGGTCACGGGCTTGTGGGGGAAGATGTTGATCCAGACCTTCCCGCCGCGGCGGATCTTGCGCGTCATCGCGATACGTGCCGCCTCTATCTGCCTGTTCGTGATCCAGGCCGGCTCGAGGGCCTGCAGGCCGTACTCGCCGAACTGCACCTCGGTGCCGCCCTTGGCCTGGCCCCGCATGCGGCCCCTGTGGGGCTTGCGGTACTTGAGCTTCTTGGGTACCAGCATTAGCGCTCACCGTCCTCGTGCACGCCGTGATTGATCCAGACCTTTACCCCGATCTGGCCCATCTGGGTCTTGGCCTCCTTGAAGCCGTAATCTATGTCGGCGTCGAGCGTGTGCAACGGGACCCGCCCCTCGGAGATGGTCTCCTCGCGGCTCATCTCGATGCCGCCAAGGCGTCCGCCGCACCGGATCCTGGCGCCCTCCGCACCGCTCCTCATGGCGCTCGTGAGGGCCCGCTTCATGGTGCGCCTGAAGGCCGCCCGGCCCTCGAGCTGCTCGGCTATGGACTCGGCCACCAGCCTGGCGTTGAGCTCGGGCCTGGAGACCTCGCGCACGTTGACCTGGACCTTCTTGCCGGTGAGGCGCTCGAGGTCGCCCCTCAAAGCGTCCACCTCGCTGCCGCCCTTGCCGATGACTATGCCAGGCCTCGCCGTGTGGATGTCGACCGCGATCTCACCCTGCGCGGCGGCCTTGCGGATCTGGATGTCCGCTATGCCGGCCCTACTGAGCTTCTTCTCGATGTGGTCCCGAATCTTCAAGTCCTCGCCTAGCAGTTCGGCGAAGTCACGATCGGAGTACCAGCTGCTCTTGAAGTCGACCTTCTCGCCCTTGCGCCTGACGCCGAGGCGGAAGCCCTCCGGGTGTATCTTCTGACCCATCTATTCCTCCTCGTCTCCGGGCGTGCCTACCGCTACGCCCACGGGCGCGCCCAGCTCGACGGTAATGTGGCTGGTGCGCTTGCGGATCATGGTCGCCCGCCCCATGGCGCGCGCCTGGTAGCGCTTTATCGTCGGTCCTTCGTCGACCCTGATCTCGCGCACGAAGAGCTCCTCGGGGTCTGTATCCATGTTGTGCTCCGCGTTGGCGGCTGCGCTCGCTATAACGTCGCCGATGATCTTCGCGCCTTTCTTGTTGGTGAAGCGAAGGATCGAGGCCGCCTCAGGGTAGCTCTTGCCGCGTACCTCGTCAGCGACGAGCCGCGCCTTGCGCGGGGCTATGCGAACGTACTTCGCCTTCGCCCTCATCTGCGCCTCGCCATCCGGTCGCTCTTGACGTGCGTGCGGAACGTACGGGTCGGGGCGAACTCGCCCAGGCGATGCCCGACCATGCTCTCCGTGCAGTAGACGGGGACGTGCTTGCGCCCGTCGTGCACGGCGATCGTGTGACCGACGAACTCGGGGTAGATCACCGACGCGCGGCTCCACGTCTTGAGCATCCGCTTCTCGTTGTTCTCGTTCATCCTGAGGATGCGCTCCATAAGGCGCTCCTCTACGTAGGGATCCTTCTTAGAGGACCGCGTCATCTAGCGCCTCCTTCCTTTCCTGCGCCGGCGGACGATCATGGCGTCCGACCGCTTGTGCTTTTTCCTGGTGGGCGAGCCCAGGGTGGGCTTGCCCCATGGCGTCACCGGCGAGCGGCCCGGCGTGCTCTTGCCCTCGCCGCCGCCGTGCGGGTGGTCGACCGGGTTCATCACCGTCCCGCGCACCGTCGGCCTGATGCCGAGGTGGCGCTTGCGGCCAGCCTTGCCCCAACGGACGTTCTGGTGTGACTGGTTGCCCACCACGCCGACGGTCGCCCGGCACTCGGACCTGACGCGACGCCTCTCGCCGCTCGGGAGCCGCAGCGTCACCAGGTTGCCCTCGCGGGCCGTGATCTGGGCGCTCGTCCCGGCGCTGCGCGCCATCTGCGCGCCGCGCCCCGGCTCGAGCTCGACGGCATGGACCACCGTACCGACCGGTATCCTGTTCAAGGGCAATGTATTCCCGACCTCGATCTCTGCGTCGGGCCCGCTCATCACGACGGAGCCGAGCGTCAGGTTGCGTGGCGCCAGGATGTATCGCTTCTCGCCGTCGTGGTAGTGCAAGAGCGCTATGTTCGCCGAGCGGTTGGGGTCGTACTCGATCGAGGCCACGGTCGCGGGCACCCCGTCCTTGTTGCGCTTGAAGTCTATGAGGCGGTAGCGCCGCTTGTGCCCGCCGCCGATGTGGCGGGTCGTTATGCGGCCCTTGTTGTTGCGCCCGCCCGTCTTGTGCTTCTTGGTGAGGAGCTTCTTCTCCGGCTCGTCACGCGTGACCGAGTCACGGGTGAGAACCGAGGAGTTCCTGCGGCCCGGGCTCGTCGGCTTGTATCGTATAGCGGGCATCAGACCCCCTCGAAGAGATCAATCCGGTCGCCCTCGACCAGCTTGACGACAGCCTTCTTCCACGTGGAGGTCCGGCCACGCGTCAGGCCCTGGCGCTTGGGCTTGCTCTTGACGTTCGTCGTGTTCACCTTGGCTACGCTGACGTCGAAGGCGTCTTCGACGGCGCGCCTGATCTGGTTCTTGTTCGCGCGCCGGTCTACCTGGAAGGTGTACTGGCCCTCGCTCTCGATGAGGTTGTAGCTCTTCTCGGAGATGACCGGACGGATTATTACCTGGTGCGGGTCCATTACTCTCCCTCCCCGCTGAGCCTCGAGTAGGCCGCCCGCGAGAAGACGACCTCGCGTGCCCTCAAGAGCTCGTACACGCCGTACTCGAAGGGCCCGACGACCGTCACCTCCGGCAAATTCCTGAACGAGAGCGCCGCGCTCGCGTCATCCTCCGTCAGGACCAGGAGCACTGGTCCCTCGAGCTCCATCTTGCCGAGAAGCTCCTTGGCCGCCTTGGTGGAAGGCTCGTCGAAGGAGAGCGAGTCGAGCACGTAGAGCTCGCCGTCCTGGGCCTTGGCGGAGAGCGCCCCGTAGAAGGCCGCTCGCGCCTCCTTGCGGTTTATGCGCTTGCCGTGGCGGGCGGGCTTGGCCTTCGGGCCTCCCCAGGTACCGCCGCCGACTCTTATGGGCGACTTTATGTCGCCGGCCCGCGAGCGGCCCGTCCCCTTCTGCCTATACAGCTTGGCCCCGGAGCCCCGGATCTCGCTGCGGCCC
>JARDZQ010000083.1 GCA_029240775.1 Rubrobacteraceae bacterium
GGCACCGAGCCGGAGGAGATCGCTTTCGGGGCCAACATGACCACCCTGACATTCGCGATCTCGCGCTCTCTAGCCCGCACGTGGGACGAAGACTCGGAGATCGTCGTCACCGAGCTAGACCACCGCGCGAACGTGGACCCCTGGCTACTGGCCGCCGCGGAAAGGGGCGCCACGGTGCGCTGGGTCCGGGTGAACCCCGAGACGCTCACTTTGGAGCAAGACGATATAGAGCGAGTTGTCACCGACAGGACGAAACTCGTCGCCGTCGGCCTGGCCTCCAACGCCGTAGGCACAGTCAACGACGTGGCCGCGATAGCCGAGCTGGCTCACGAAGCCGGGGCGTTCGTCGCGGTTGACGCCGTACATGCCGCCCCGCACATCCCCGTAGACCGGGACGGGGTTGGGGCCGACATCCTCACCTGCTCCGCCTACAAGTTCTTTGGCCCGCATGTCGGCGTGAGCGCCGTGAAGCGCGACCTCCTCGAGACTCTGGCCGCCTACAAGGTCGAGCCAGCCCCCGACTACATCCCGGACAAGTTGGAGACCGGCACCCAGAACCACGAGGGTATAGCCGGCGTCAAGGGCGCTATAGACTTCATCGCCTCTCTGGGTGAAGGGAGTTCTCAACGAGAGAGACTCATCTCCGGCATGAGGGCCATCGAGGATTACGAGGCCGATCTCGCCGAGAAGTTTCGCGCTGCGCTGCGCGAGATCCCCGGCATTAAGCTCTACGCGGCCCCCGACGGCGTCCGCAAGACCCCCACCATCGCGTTCCGGTTTGACGGACATACTCCAACAGAGGTCACCGAGCATATGGTCGATGACGGGTTTTTCGTCGCCGACGGCCACTTCTACGCCTCGACGCTCGCCAGGAAGCTCGGGATCCACGACAGAGGAAGCTGGGTTCGCGCTGGCCTCGCCCCGTACAACACCGCGCAAGAGGTCGAGGCGTTCATCGGGTCTCTGGTGAGGTTTACAGGAAAGGCTAAACCGGCAAGCGCCGGGGTGTGATTTCAGTACGCGTATGTCGAAGTTGCGCCTCGCCGCGCGACCTCTGTTATAATGAGATGGCAAGTTAAGGTGGGTTACAGCAGACGGAGCGCCACCCCAGCAACAGAGGGTGGCGTTTCATTTGTTGGCCCAGGAACACGAAAGGGGCTCCAGTATATGGCCCAAGGAACGGTGAAGTGGTTCAGCGACGAGAAGGGCTACGGCTTTATCTCCCCGGACGACGGGGGTGAGGATCTCTTCGTGCACCACACAGGCATAGCCGGCAGCGGCTTCAAGTCCCTCGAGGAAGGTCAGAAGGTGACCTACGAGGCGACTCAGGGCAGGAAGGGGATGCAGGCGGAGAACGTAACACCCGCTTAAAGATACTTCAGCCTTAGAGAGCGCGGAGGCCGGGGCTTCGAGCCCCGGCTTTTTTCTTGCTGCGAAGCCTTCGACCCTCCTAGCTCAGGAGCAGGTACAGGAGCGCCTTCTGGGCGTGCAGCCGGTTCTCCGCCTGATCGAAGACGCGGCTCGCCGGCCCGTCTATAACGTCCGCCGTGACCTCCTCGCCCCGGTGTGCCGGCAGGCAGTGGAGAAAGATGGCGTCGTCTGCGGCAAGAGCCATGAGCTCGTCGTTGACCTGGTAGGGGGCGAACTTCTTTTTGCGTTCCTCGGCTTCGCTCTCCTGGCCCATGCTCGCCCACACGTCGGTGTAGACGACGCGCGCGCCGGAGGCTGCTTCCCGCGGGTCTTCCGTCAGGGTCGGGGCAGCGCCTGAAGCGTCGGCGAGCTCCATGATCCCGAGGTCCGGACCGTGACCTTCGGGGTGGGCGATGGTGAGGCGGACGCCGGTGAGGGCGCAGGCTATCGCCAGCGAGTGGGCGACGTTGTTGCCGTCGCCTATGTAGGAGACTTCGAGCCCTTCCAGGGTTCCGAACCCCTCGCGCGCGGTGAGTAGGTCTGCGAGGGCCTGGCAGGGATGGTGCTGGTCGGTGAGGCCGTTTATGACGGGCACCTCGGCTGCCCCGGCGAGCTCCTCGAGCTCCTCGTGGTCGAAGGTGCGGACCATGATCGCGTCTATATAGCGGGCGAGGACGCGCCCGGTGTCCGACGGAGTCTCGCGCTTGCCGATCTGTATCTCCTGCGGCAGCAGGTGGAGGGCGTGGCCGCCGAGCTGGTACATGCCGACCTCGAAGGATACGCGCGTGCGGTTCGAGGGCTTCTGGAAGACCATCGCCAGCGTCCTGCCGCGCAGCGGCCTGAAGGGGATGCGGGACCTCTGGAGCCCTTTTAGCCTGGTCGCCTCATCCAGGATGAGCCTCGTCTCCTCACGCGTGAACTCGGCGAGGGTGAGGCAGTCGCGGCCCGAGAGGGGGGACGGGGGAGAGGGGGTGCTCTCTAGCTCGGGGATCACGCGCTCAACGCTATCTCGGACTCGTCCTGGACGCACGTCACCGCAGAGACGCAGCTTCGAAAAAAGTCGAGGGCGTAGCGGATCTCGCTCCGGCTGACCGTGAGGGGCGGCGCGAGGCGGATAACGCTCCCGCCGATGAGGTTGACGAGCAGCCCGCTCTCGAGGCAGCGCTCGAAGACCCGGGGCGCCACCTCTGGCCCGAGCTCCACCCCGATGAGCAAACCCTCTCCGCGTACCTCCGCACCGGGGACCTGCTCCGCAACCTTCCCGAGCGCGCTCTTGAGGATAGTCCCCTTGACCCTGACCTCCTCGAGAAATCCCGGGTCGTCCACCACCCCGAGGACCGCCCTTACGGCCGCCATCGCGAGCGGGTTGCCCCCGAAGGTGGAGCCGTGGTTGCCGGGACCTAACGCCGCGTACTCCTCTTTGGCCAGCATCGCGCCTACCGGCACGCCGCCGCCGAGGCCCTTCGCGCTCGTGAGCGCGTCGGGTACGACGCCAGCGCCCTGGTAGGCGTAGAGGTGGCCTGTCCTTCCCGCCCCGGTCTGCACCTCGTCGAAGATGAGGAGCGCCGAGTGTTCGTCGCAGAGATCCCTCAGTCCTTGCAGGAAACCTGCGGGCGGCACGCGCACCCCACTCTCGCCCTGTATCGGCTCGACGATGACGGCGGCGGTCTGCGGGCCGACGAGATCCTTGGCTGCTTCCAGGTCGCCGAAGGGCGCGTGGACGAAGCCGCCGAGCATCGGGCCGAAGCCCTCTTGCAGGGCGGGCTGGCCGGTCGCCGAGAGGCCGCCGTAGGTGCGGCCGTGGAAGGACTTTGAGAAGCTCAGGATCTCATGCTTCTCCGGGCCGTAGTTGGTGTGGGCGTGCTTGCGGGCCAGCTTTATGGCGGCCTCGACGCTCTCGGTGCCGGAGTTGCAGAAGAACACCTTGTCGAAGTCCGTAGCCTGCGTGAGCATCTGGGCGACCTCGGCCTGGATGGGTATCTCGTACAGGTTGGAACAGTGGATCAGGATCTCCGCCTGCTCCTTTATGGCCTCTACGAGCGCCGGGTGGCCGTGACCCAAAGAGTTGGTCGCGATGCCTGCGATGAAGTCCAGGTAGCGGTTGCCTTCGTCGTCGAAGAGCCAGCTCCCCTTCCCGCTCGTCGGGGCTATGCCGAGGCGTTTGTATGTCTCCATCACGGCTCTCACGCGACCACTCCCTCCGATATCAGTGTCCCGACCGCCTCGCCGGCTATCGCCGCGGCGAGCGCACCCTCTCTGTTTCCGTTTATGATCCTCGCCCGCACCCCACCCCTGGCGGCTTCGGCCGCCGCCCGCAGCTTGGGCACCATCCCACCCGCCGCGAGCCCGGACGCCACGTACTCCTCGCACTCGTCCGGCACGAGCGAACAAACGGGAGAGCCGTCCCTGAGCAACCCGTCCACGTCCGTGAGCAGGAGGAGGTGCTCGGCCCCGACTCCCACGGCGAGCGCGGCCGCCGCCGCGTCGGCGTTGACGTTGTACGCACCCTCGGGCCCCAGCCCCAGAGGAGCCACGACGGGCACGAAGCCTCCCGCCCACAACGCCTGTACGAGACCCGTCTCCACCCGCTTCACCTCTCCCACGCGGCCCAGCTCCGGGACGGGCTCGACCAGGAGCGTCGGGCCGTCGGTCCCGGAGATGCCGGCCGCCGGGACGCCCATGGCGCTCAGCTCGCGCGCGAGGGCCTTGTTCACGCTCCCGGCGAAGACCATCTCGGCGACCTCCAGGGTCCCGGCCTCAGTGACGCGCAGCCCCTCGTGAAAGCGGGTGGGGAGCCCGAGCGCGCCGAGCATCCGCGTGAGCTGGAGACCCCCGCCGTGTACCAGCGCGACCTTCCGGCCCGACTCCAGGACGCCGGGCACGTCACCCAGAGCGCCTCCCGCCAGAGCGCCGCCTCCGACCTTGATCACGACGGGCTTCACGTGCGGTAGCTCCCGTTGATCCTGACGTACTCGTAGGTGAGGTCGCAGCCCCACGCCACAGCCGAGACGTCCTCTTCCCCCAGGCGAACCGTGATCCTGACCTCTCCCGCCGCGAGCGTCGCGTTGGCTTCGGCCTCCTCGTGCTCCCTGGGCTCGCCGTTCTCGAAGACCTTTACTGGTCCGAACCACAGCTCGACCCCGTCCGGATCAAAGTCCACACCCGAGTAGCCCATCGCGGTGAGCACGCGCCCCCAGTTGGCGTCCTCACCGAAGACCGCGGCTTTGACGAGGTTGCTCCCGACGACACTCTTGGCGAGCGCCGCCGCCGAAGCCTCGTCCGCCGCCCCATCGACGACGACCTCGACGAGTCGCGTCGCCCCCTCGCCGTCGCGCGCTATCTCCTTGGCGAGCCCGCGCGTCACGCTCTCAACGGCCTCCGCGAACACCGGATACTTCGCAGAGCCCGCGGTGAGCGGTTCGTTACCTGCTGCGCCGTTGGCGAGGAGGATCGCCATGTCGCTCGGCGAGGTGTCCCCGTCCACCGTGACGCGGTTGAAGGTGCGGTCCGTCGCATCACTCAGAGCCCTCTGTAAACAACCCTTCTCCACGGCGGCGTCGGTGGTCAGGAAAGCGAGCATGGTGCCCATGTTGGGGTGGATCATGCCGCTCCCCTTGGCCGTCCCGCCTACCGTGACGGCCTTGCCCCCGATCTCCACCCGGACTGCGGCCTCCTTGACGCGCGTGTCGGTAGTCAAGATGGCCTCGGCGAAACCACCGCCGTCTCGACTCATGTCTGCGGCCGCTCGCTCGATGCCGGACGAGATCCTTTCCATCGGCAGGTGCTCCCCGATGACGCCCGTAGAAGCCACAGCGACCTCGACGGCCCCCATACCCAGAGCCTCCGCCGTGAGCGCCTGCATCTCCCTGGCGTCCTCCAGCCCTCTCTGTCCGGTAGCCGCGTTGGCGATGCCGCTGTTGGCGACCACGGCCCGGACGTCACCACCTTCGATAACCTTCCGCGTGACGACGAGCGGCGCGCCCTGCACCACGTTCCGCGTGAAGACAGCGGCCGACGCACACCCGCGCTCCGAGAAGAGGAGGCCGAGATCCCGCTCCCCCAAGTCCCTTACCCCGCACTCCACCCCACATGCGACGAACCCATCCGGCGCCGTCGCTCCCCCGGGGAGAGTGATTATTCCGATTGTTGTATCTTTATTCATGCAATGTCCCGCATTGTCGCACCTGTATGCGCGATGTTCAAGGTTTTTATTCAGCGAGTTGAATATTTATCCGAAACCTCTAGAATATGTGTTCATGGGGCTCAGGGCAGGCATCTATGGCGGCAGCGGGTACGCGGGGACGGAGCTGGTGAGGTTGCTCGCGGGGCACCCCGAGGTTGGGGCGCTGGGCGTGTCGTCGCGCGGGTATGCGGGGCGGGGTATCTCCGAGGTGTACCCACAGCTGGCGGTGGAGGGGGCGTACGTTGAGCCGGAGGAGATAGATGCCTCCTCGCTGGACGCGGCGTTCGTAGCCTACGGGCACGGTGAGAGCGCCGCAGCGGTGAAGGGGTTGCTGGAGGCGGGGGCGCGGCTCGTTGTGGACCTCTCGGCGGACTTCCGGCTTTCGGACGTGGGGGTCTACGAGGAGTGGTACGGGGAGCATCCCGCGCCGGCTTTGCTCGGGGAGGCGCACTACGGGTTGCCCGAGGTCTTCGGGGCGCCGGGGGGGAGGCTCGTCGCCAACCCCGGGTGCTATCCGACGGCGGCCATCCTCGCGCTCGCGCCGCTAGTGCGGCGTGTGGCGGTACGCTCCGTGACGGTCAACGCGTTATCCGGGGTGAGTGGGGCTGGGGCCAAGCCGAGCGTCAAGACTCACTTCGTCACCGTCAACGAGAGCGTCTCGGCGTATGGGATCTCGAACGGCTCGCCCAGACACCGGCACACTCCGGAGATAGAGATGATGCTGCGCAGGGTGGGCAAGACGCCCGAGGTAACGTTCGTGCCGCACCTCCTGCCCATCAGCCGCGGGGAGCTCGAGACCATCGTCGTGGAGCTCGAGGAGCCCGGAGAGCTTCCCGAAGCCGGCGACGTGCTCGGCTGGTACGCGGAGGACTACGAGGGTTGGGGGTTCGTCGAGGCGAGGGTGGAGCCGCCGCACATCTCGCACGTGGCCAACACCAACAGAGCGAGGCTCTCTGCGGCCGTGGATCCGCGTGCCGGGAAGCTCTTGCTCTTCGCGGCGGTGGACAATTTGCTCAAGGGAGCGGCGGGGGCAGCGGTACAGAACATGAACCTGGCGCTCGGGTACCCGGAAGACCTCGGGCTCGAGCACCTCAAGTAGGAGGGAGTAGGACTTTGGGAGCGACGCGCGCGCCGGTGGACAAGGCTGCGAGGCAAGACCTCATCCTCAGGCTCATCTCTGAGAGGGAGCTCGGTACCCAGCAGGGCGTGGTCGCAGCCCTGGCCGAGGAAGGCGTGGAGGCCGCGCAGGCCACCGTCAGCCGGGACCTCGCGGAACTCGGCGTCCTCAAGGTCGGCAACCGCTACCTCGCGCTCCCGCACGAGCCCGGCTCCGCTGGCATCGAGGTCCTCCCGAGCTTCATCCTCGGCCTCACCCCGGCCCAGAACCAGATCGTCATAAACACCCGCGACGGGACCGCCGGGGCCGTCTCCAGCGTCCTCGACCGGGTCAAGGGCTT
>JARDZQ010000084.1 GCA_029240775.1 Rubrobacteraceae bacterium
AATGTAGCAAATATGTTACTACGCGCGAGAGCGTTAGGGGTTCGATGCTAAAGATAGAGAATCTGCACATTGAGATCGACGGCAACGAGATCGTCAAGGGTTTGGACCTCGAGGTCGGGAAGGGCGAGATCCACGCGATCATGGGCCCGAACGGCTCGGGGAAGAGCACGCTCGCGAACGTGCTGATGGGGCATCCGCGCTACGAGGTTACCGAGGGCTCGGTGACCTTCGAGGGCGAGGACGTCTTGGAGCTTGAGCCCGACGAGCGGGCCAAGATGGGGATGTTCCTCGCGTTCCAGTACCCGAGCGAGGTTCCCGGCGTCTCGGTGGCCAACTTCCTTCGTACCGCCGTCAACTCGGTGCGCGAGGAGGAGCTCTCTCCCATGGAGATGTACAGGCTCCTGCAGGAGAAGATGGCCGTCATGCGGATGGACCCCAAGTTCGCTGAGAGGTATCTGAATGAAGGGTTCTCCGGCGGCGAGAAGAAGCGCAACGAGATCCTGCAGATGCTCATGCTCGATCCCAGGCTCGCTATCATGGACGAGACCGACTCGGGGCTCGACATCGACGCGTTGCAGGTCGTCGCCAGGGGCGTCAACGAGCTGCGCGGGCCTGAGTTCAGCGCGGTCATCATCACGCACTACCAGAGGATCCTCAGGTACATTGACCCAGATCGGGTACACGTCATGCTCGACGGCCGGCTGGTGACCTCGGGTGAGAGGGAGCTCGCCGACGAGCTCGAGGACAGGGGCTACGACTGGGTGCGGCAGGAGTTCGGCGCCGGCGCCCAGAGCTAAAGGAGGAGAGGGAATGCCTGAAGACAGGACCATCCAGGAGCTCGGGCTCGACACTTACAAGTACGGGTTCAGAGACCCGGAGGAGTATTTCTTCAAGACCCCGAGGAAGGGGATCGACCCGGAGATCGTGGCCATGATCTCCAAGCACAAGAACGAGCCGGAGTGGATGCTCGAGTTCCGCCTTAACGCGCTCGAAGCCTTCCTCGAGAGGCCCACCCCCACCTGGGGCGGCGACCTCTCCGAGCTGAACTTCGACGACATCTACTACTACATCCGCCCGATGGAGAACCAGGGTCGCTCCTGGGACGACGTCCCATCGGACATCAAGAACACCTTCGACAAGCTGGGCATCCCGCAGGCGGAGCGCGAGATCCTGGCCGGGGTAGGCGCCCAGTACGAGTCGGAGGTCGTCTACCACTCACTCAAAGAGGAGTGGGAGAAGGCCGGCGTCGTCTTCCTGGACATGGACGGTGGCCTGCGTGAGCACGAGGACCTCGTGCGCGAGTACTTCGGCACCATAATCCCGCCCGACGACAACAAGTTCGCGGCGCTGAACTCTGCGGTCTGGTCCGGTGGCTCGTTCGTCTACATCCCGCCCGGGGTCCACGTGGACATCCCTTTGCAGGCGTACTTCCGCATCAACGCGGAGAACATGGGCCAGTTCGAGCGGACGCTTATTATCGCCGACGAGGGCGCCTACGTACACTACATCGAGGGCTGCACGGCCCCGACGTACACCACGAACTCGCTCCACTCCGCGGTCGTCGAGCTCGTAGCGAAGCCCAACGCTCGCATCCGGTACTCGACGATCCAGAACTGGTCGCACAATACGTACAATCTGGTGACCAAGCGGGCCGTTGCGTACGAGAACGCCACGGTCGAGTGGGTGGACGGCAACCTCGGGTCCAAGCTCACGATGAAGTACCCCGCGGTCTACCTCATGGGCGAGGGGGCACGAGGTGAGATCCTCTCGGTCGCCTACGCCGGCGACGGGCAGCACCAGGACGCGGGCGGCAAGGTCGTCCACGCCGCGCCGAACACCTCGAGCCGCATCACCTCCAAGTCCATCTCCAAGGGGACGGGACGAAGCACCTACCGCGGTCTCCTCAAGGTGCACGAGGGGGCGGAGGGCGCCAAGAGCCGCGTCGAGTGTGACGCGCTGCTCCTCGACGAGAAGGCGCGGACGGACACGTACCCGTACATCGAGATCGAGGAGAAGAAGGTCACCACCGAGCACGAGGCCACGGTCTCCAAGGTCGGCGAGGACCAGCTCTTCTACCTCAAGAGCCGCGGGCTCTCAGAGGAAGAGGCGATGGCGATGGTCGTCAACGGCTTCATCGAGCCCATCGCCAAGGAGCTCCCGCTCGAGTACGCCATAGAGCTGAACCGCCTGATCCAGCTCGAGATGGAGGGTTCGGTCGGCTAGAGTCCGACAGCGATAGTTGCAGAGCAGATCTGGTGGGGGCGGGCTCAGAGCCCGCCCCCGTTTTTGAGAGAAGGGTGATACATGAGCACGAACGGCGTGCCGGAGGTTCTGAAGAGTAAAGGGGTGCGCGCCGAGACCGTGAAGGCGCTCTCGGCGTACAAGGACGAGCCCGCGTGGCTCACCGAGAAGCGCCTCTCAGCGTGGCGCACCTTCGAGCAGACGCCGCTGCCCACACTAAGGGATGAGGCGTGGCGTTACACGGACATCTCGGACGTGAGGATAGAGGACTTCGTCCCCTACGCCCCGAGCCCGGACGTCACTTCGGAGGGGGATCTCCCGGACGCCGTGCAGCGGCTTATAAGGGAGGGCGAGGAGAACTCGGCCCTTCTCGTGCAGCACAACTCCGAGACGACCTTCGTCCGTGTAGACGAGGAGCTCCAGAGAAAGGGCGTCGTCTTCACCGACCTGCACACCGCCCTCAGGGAGAACGAGGACCTCGTCAAAGAGCGCCTCTTTGCGCTCGTTCCGGAGGGCTACGACAAGTTCGCCGCGCTCTCCGCGGCCGCTTTCAGCGGCGGTTCTTTCCTCTACGTGCCGCGCGGGGTGGACGTGGAGGTCCCGATCCAAAGCTATAGGTGGCTCGACGTCACCGGCTCGATAATGCCCCGCACGCTCGTCGTGGTCGAAGAAGGTGCTACCGTCACATACATAGACGAGTACGCGTCGAGCGGCGGTGAGGAGCCTGCTCTGTCCAACGGCGCGGTCGAGCTCTTCGTCGGGCAGGGCGCGAACGTACACTACGTCTCCTTGCAGAACTGGGAGCGCAACGTGTTGCACTTCAACACCATACGTTCGTCGGCTGGGCGGGACGCCGTCATAAACAGCCTGGTGGTCTCCCTGGGCTCGGAGCTTTCCAGGACGAATGTCGAGGCGGGGCTCTCGGCTCCGGGGAGCGATTCGGAGATGCTGGGGCTCTACTTCGCCGACTCCAACCAACTCCTAGACCACCACACCTTGCAGGACCATCTGGCACCGAACGCGCACTCGGATCTCCTGTACAAGGGTGCTCTCAGGGACGAGTCGCTCGCGGTATTCAGCGGGCTCATCCGGGTCGAGCCGGGGGCGCAGAAGACCGACGCCTACCAGACCAACCGGAACCTCATCCTGGGGACGGATGACGCGATGGCGGTCAGTTTGCCGAACCTGGAGATCATGGCCGACGACGTCAAGTGCTCCCACGGCTCGACGACGGGTCAGGTGGACGACACGGAGCTCTTCTATTTGATGAGCCGGGGCATCCCCAGGCGCGAGGCCGAGAAGCTCGTCGTCTTCGGCTTCTTCGGCGAGGTCACCAGCCGCATCCCCCTCAAGGGCCTCAAAGAGAAGCTCGACCGGGCGATAGAGGGCAAGATCGGGCTCGGCTTCGAAGAGCGGGTAGCGTAAGAGTCATGGCCGAGTTCCACAAGATAGCGAAGACGGGGGACGTCGCCCCCGGCGAGGTGGACGTCTACGAGGTAGAGGACCACAGGGTCGCTCTCTGTAACGTGGACGGGGAGTTCCACGCCATCGAGGACGTCTGCACCCACGACGCCGGGCCGCTGGACCAGGGAGAGCTGATCGGCTCTCAGATAAAGTGCCCGCGCCACGGCGCGAAGTTCGACGTGACCACAGGGAAAGCGCTCACCCTCCCGGCTGTGAAGCCCGTCCCCAAGCACGACGTGAAGATAGAGGGCGACGATGTCTACGTGGCGCTCAGAGAAGCCAAGGTCAGCCCGACCATGGGCAGGAGGCGCCGGGCCAGGAGGTAGAGGCGTGTACGACGTGGAGGAGATCCGGCACCATTTCCCCATCCTCGAGCGGAGGATCGGTGACAGGAGACTCGTCTACCTGGACAACGCCGCGACCTCCCAGAAACCGCGGCAGGTGATCGAAGCCCTCACCGACTACTACGAACACCACAACGCCAACATCCACCGCGGCGTCCACCACCTAGCCGAGGAGGCCACGGTAGCCTACGAAGCTGCGCGCCGGAAGATAGCCCACTTCCTCGACACGCCGGACACCGCCGGCCTCGTCTTCACCCGTGGCACCACCGAGGCCATAAACCTCGTCGCCTACGCCTGGGGCCGCAAGTTCCTGCGCGAGGGCGACGAGGTCGTGATCACCGAGGCAGAGCACCACTCGAACCTCGTCCCCTGGCAGCTCGCCGCACAGGCAACCGGCGCGAAGCTTCGATTTATTCCCATCCTGGAGGACGGGACGCTGGACATGGAAGAAGCGGAGCGTCTGATCGGAGCTAGAACCAGGCTCGTCGGGTGCATACACGCCTCGAACGTGCTCGCCACCATAAACCCGGTCGAGAGGCTGGCGGAGCTCGCGCACGAGAACGACGCCCTCATGCTGGTAGACGGGGCGCAGAGCGCGCCGCACCTGCCGGTGAGCGTGGAGGCTCTGGGGTGCGACTTCTTCGCGTGCAGCGGGCACAAGATGCTAGGGCCCACCGGCGTCGGGGTTCTGTGGGGGAAGCCGGAGATCCTGGAGGAGATGGACCCGTTCCTGGGCGGAGGTGAGATGATCCGGGAGGTCCATCTGGATCACTCGACCTGGAACGACCTCCCCTACAAGTTCGAGGCCGGCACCATGAACGTCGCGCAGGCCGTGGGCCTGGGTGCCGCCGTGGATTATCTGGAGAGCCTGGGGATGGAGAACGTCCGGGAACACGAGAGGCGGCTCGGGGAGTACGCCTACCGTCGGCTCTCGGAGATCGAAGACCTCACCCTCTACGGGCCGAAGAGAGAGCGGACCGGGATCGTCTCCTTCTCCCTGCCCGACGTGCACCCGCACGACCTCTCGCAGCTCCTGGACGAAGAAGGGATAGCTATAAGGAGCGGGCACCACTGCACCCAGCCCCTGATGCGCCGGCTCGGCGTCGCGGCGACGGCGCGGGCGAGCTTCTATGTGTACAACACCGAGGAAGAGATAGACGCACTGGCCTCGGCTATCGTGCGCGCCCGCGAGTTCTTCGGGGCATTCAGCGGGGCGAAGCCATGATGCGTGAGCTCTACACCCAGGTCATCATGGACCACTACCAGCGCCCCCGCAACCGGGGCACGCTGGAGGGCGCCGACCTCGAGGAGCACCTCCTCAACCCACTCTGCGGCGACGAGGTTACTGTCTACGCCCATCTTCGCGACGGCAAGGTCGCAGACGTGAAGTTCGACGGGAGGGGTTGCTCCATCTCCCAGGCCTCGGCCTCGATGATGACCGAGAGGCTCATGGGCAGGAGCCGCGAGGAGGCGGAGAAGGAGATCCGGACCTTCAAAGCCATGATGATCGGCGAGAAAGAGTTTCCGGCGATGGACGACCTGGCGGCCTTGAAGGGAGTGATCCAATACCCCTCCCGCATCAAGTGCGCCACCCTCGCCTGGACCGCTTTCCAGAACGGCCTCGACAACGCCGAGAACTAAGTGGACGATTCCCATGCCGGCGAGTCACACGTCGGATCAGGTCCGGTAGAAGTACGCTAAGGCGGCGCGGTGGTTCGATCTCGCAGAGAAGCCGCAGGTATTCCTGGGAATGGCTCGCCTGCGGCGGGACCTGCTGCGCCCGCGGCGAGGTGCTGGAGGACGCCGTCTGGACGGGCTCGAACCTGCGGTACTACCCGCCGGGATGCGACAGGGAGCGGCTGTGCCGCCTCCAGGACTGGAGAGAAGACGCTCGCGCGAAGAAGCTCGGCTGCCACTGGAACCGCGCGCAACGGCAACTGGTGGAGGAGGCTGGGCTGGAGGTCTCGTCTGCGAGGCGCGGCTTCTTCGGCATCTTTCACCGGATAGAGGCCGCCCCGGAGAAGATGTCCGGAGTCGCAAGCGCCTGAACCCTTTATCCTATCGTTGTACACAGAGAGAGCGCGCCGGCAACCTCGCGGGAGGGCCATCATGTTACTTGAAGGTAGCTGCCACTGCCGGGCCGTCAGGTTCCGCGTCGAGGCGCCGGAGCCCTACCCTTTCATGTACTGCTACTACTCGATCTGCCGCAAGACGGCGGGTGGCGGCGGGTACGCCATAAAACTCGGGGCGCTCTCCGATACTCTAGTGGTCGAAGGCGAGGAGAACCTGCGGATTTACAACGCGAAACTCTACGACCGTGGGGACGAGGTGACGGTCAGCGAGGCGGAGCGTACCTTCTGCGGGCTGTGCGGGAGCGCGCTCTGGGTCTACGACCCGAACTGGCCGGAGCTGGTGCATCCCTTCGCCTCCGCCGTAGACACCCCGCTGCCCAGACCGCACGAGCGCGACCACATCATGCTCGACTTCGCAGCGCCGTGGTGCGAGATCCCCTCCGGCCCGACCAAACGCCAATTCCAAGAGTACCCGGACGAGTCGCTCGCCGACTGGCATGAGAGGCATGGTCTGCGCGATGCTCCGGACGACGGCTGAAACTGGAGCCCCCGGCGGTTGCGGCCCGACGGCTCTGGGAAAGCTGATCTCCCAACCGCAGAACCCGACACGAGGAGACAGCGCATGGAGAGGACCAGATTAGCCCGGTCGCCATCATCACGGGCTCGGGGATCGGCCAGGAGTCGGCCAAGGCGCTGGCCGAGGCGGGCAACGGCGGCAGGGCCATCAACATCACCTCGGTGAATCAAGATCCCGCGTGCTCGCACCGTCAAAACAAACCTCGGCTCTCCGTACTCCGAAGCGGGCGGCCTCTGTGGGCGATTCTCGCGGCTCTGGCGGAGCGCTAAGTCAGCACTTCGACCCTAACCTCGCCGTCGGGACTCA
>JARDZQ010000085.1 GCA_029240775.1 Rubrobacteraceae bacterium
TCATAGACCACTACCTTGAAGGCTCCGTGGTAGCCTATCACGGCGCGCTGATCGAAGAGATCGTCGCCGAGCACGAGGGCCTGACCGAGGGGGAGGTGGCGCTCCTGCAACTGTTGAATAGGAAGCTCCGCCGCGAGCTGCGCAAGGCGGCCTAGGGGCACAACGAACTCCGGGAGGTTAGTGCCGTGAACAAGACCAAGATCGCGCTGGCGATACTGAAGCACAAAAAGGCGCGCGAGATGGCCTACAAGGCGCTCAAGAACGAGAAAGTGAGGAAGGTCGTCACGAAGCAGGTGACGCGCCGCCTCAGCGGCAAGTAGGGGACTGTAGGTGCGGTTCGCGAACCGTCCTTAGACGAACGGCCCCTCCTACACCCGGGTCCTCTGCACGAGATCCCACGCAACCTCTTTCACGGAGCCGGTCTCGCGCCACAGCTCGAGCTGGCGGACGGATTCCGTAGGTTCGTCGAGGAGAGGGTGCAGAGGTGAGAGGTCCCTGCTCGTGGCTCCCTCGAGGCTCATAAAGAGCCTCTCGACGGCGCGGCGGGTCTCGACCGGCTCGTGGGTATCGTGGTCCACGACGAAGCCGCTCATGCCGTAGCGCTGGGCGCTCCACTTGTTCTCCTCGATCTCTCTGTTGGGACGGATCTTCCGCAGTTCGCCAGTCTCGTACTCCTCCGAGAGGAGGTCGCAGACGGCGGCGGAGAGCGAGATCAGGGCCTCGCTGCGCGATGGGTTGGTCTGGGCGTCGAAGGCCCGGAGCTCGATGGTCCCGAGCCCCGGGTGGGGACGTACGTCCCACCAGATCTCAGAGAGGCTGTTTATGACGCCGGAGCGCTGCGCGAAGTCCACGTACTTCGCGTAGGCTTCCCACGAGCCCAAGGGCTCGGGCAGCCCGGCACGGTGAATGGAGCGCGAGAAGATCAGGGTCCGTGTAGAGTGCATGTCCGTGATCTCGCCCTGCCAGAACGGCGAGTTGGCCGAGAGGGCCAGAAAGAGTGGGACGTACTCCCGCAGCCTGTCGAAGAAGTAGACGGCCTTCTGCCGCCCCCGGACGGCGTAATGGACATGCAGCGAGAAGGTGTTGTTGCGCCGGATGAGCCACCCGAGCTGCCTCTTGAGGCGCTGGTAGTGGGGCTTGTCTATGATCTCCTGCTCGCGCCAGTCCCCGATGGGGTGCGTCCCGCTGGTACCCAGGTAGCGTCCCAACCGCTCGGCGTGCCCCAGCAGGGTGCGTCTGCGCGCTACCAGGTCTCCCGTCACGCCGCTTGAGTCAACATGCACGCCCGTGTTCGACTCTATCTCGCAGTCTATGAGCTCACCCGAGAAGTGGTCTACGGGCTCGGCGGCGAGTATCTTCTGTGCGCCTCCGGCGAGCTTGAGCGTCTCCGGGTCGGCGAGCCAGAGCTCTTCCTCGGCGCCGAGAGTCCCCTCCGGGGCGCCGGTCTCGAAGGCGTCTTCGGGGATCAGGGCCGGCTTCTGGGCGGTGTTCAATGCGTCGTCTCTCTGTGCTCGGGTACTCGGTCCATGGAGTCGTATATATTAACCCTTCGTGCCGAGGGCGGACCTGGCGCCCGTGGCGGAGGAGCTAGTCTGGTAAGGAGGCTATTCTCAGGAGATGGAGCGGCCGACCAGGGACCCCATACCGGAGACGCTGGTCGCGGCCGGTGCGGCCACGGCTCTCACGCTGGTCTACAGCGCCCCTACGCCGGGGACCGGGTCCCGCTACCTGGATGGGCGTGTGGCCCACGAGTCACGCGTGCTCACCGTCGTACCCGTTCGGGAGGCGCTCGCCGATTCGGGGCGCCGGGGTGCGGGGGAGACGTTGCTCGAAGCGACCCTCGCGTCGCTTTCTCTCGCAGGCTTCGCCGACCCGCGCGGCGTCGGATACCTGGTTCCGCTTGCGCGAGCCGCCCTGCTAGGCGAGACGCTGGGCCGGGTACTCGCCCGGCTCGGGCACGACGACCTCACTCCCTTCTCCCGGGCACTGGAGGCAGCAGGAGACGCGGGACCGCTCGCAGGGGCTCTCCGGGTCGCACTGGGGGCCGGCAAGGAGGCAACGCTCAGGGATGCGATGCGCTTCGCATCCGCCCGCGACTCCCTTGCGCGCGAGTACGCGCGGGGCTTCGAGGTCAGCCGCGAGCTCGCCCGGCCGGCGCTGCTGACCGCCCTCTCCCGCGCCGATTCCGTGCGCGGCGCCATCGTACAGGCCTACCTCGACGTGCTCTCGGAGGTGCCGGACGTCGACGTGGCGGGGAGAGCCGGGAGCCGGGAGGCCGAGGACGTCTCCCGCATGGCCAACGGGGTCCTCAAGGCCGGCGGCGTCCACTCCCGGCGTGGCCTCGAAGGGATCTCCAACCTCGATGGTCTCCTGCGCGCCGACGCGCGCCTCGCGCCCACCGCCACCGAGCCGCCCGTCATCGCCGCCGCCTTCCTCGTCGCCCTGGAGCACGGTCCCGGCTCCCTGAGCAGCCGCCTCAGGCCGGCCACCGGTTACAACAGGGGCCGGTAGAGGAGGGCGTGAAACCGTTCCCCGAAAAGGCGCGCTCTGGGATAGAATGGACTGTATCTCGACCATGAACACCACACCAGGCAAGGAGGCGTACGGCGCATGAAGGCCCTCGTAATCGTGGGGCACGGCTCGCACCTTAACGAGGACTCGAGCCTGCCGGTCTACGAGCATGCGCAGCGCATCAGGGGCACCGGTGAGTTCGACGAGGTCGTCGAGTCCTTCTGGAAGGAGGAGCCCTCGATGCGCCACGTGCTCGACACCGTCGAATCAGAAGAGATCTACGTCGTCCCGGCCTTTATCTCCGAGGGGTACTTTACCCAGCAGGTCATACCCAGGGAGCTCGGCCTCGAGGGACCCGTGACCAGGAGAGGCTCCAAGACCGTCCGCTACGCAGGGCCTCTGGGGACCTTCGAGGGGATGCCCGACGTCATCCTCGAGCGTGTGGGCGACCTGATGCGCGGCAGAAAGACCTCGGGGCGAACCGCGCTCGTGCTGCTCGGCCACGGCACCGACCTCAACAAGAACTCCGGGGGCGTTATCTATATGAACGCCCGGCGCATAAGGGAGCGCGGGCTCTATGACCTCGTCGAGGTGGGGTTCCTGGATCAGGAACCCGAGATCGGGGCCGTCGTCGAGGGCGTCGCCGCCAGGAACGTGATCCTGATCCCCGTCTTCATAGCCGAGGGCTGGCACACGCGCGAGACGATACCCGAGGACCTTGGCCTGACCGGCGAGGTTACGTTGCTCGGGGACAAGACCGTCTTCTACGGCGCACCGGTCGGCACCCATCCCTCGATGGCTAACCTCATTGCTGCCCGCGCCCGCGAGACCGCGCGGGAGGAACCCGTTGTCCGAAGCGCCACCTGAGGTATCGAGCCTCGCCGCGGCATCCCGCGAGGCGTTCGCCGCGTGGGTCGCCGCGTCCGCCGAGGGACGCCTCTTCGGCCAGATCCTCATACGCCGCTGCTCCAGCGGCTACTCTCTGCGTCACGCAGAGGACGCGGGTGAGAGCAACCTGGAGGCTCATGAAGATCCGCGGTCGGCGCGCGAGATCGCCAAGCTCACTGAGAGGGGGGAGTACCGCCCTCTCAAGAGCTCTCCCAACCTTCGGCGGGGGTGGGAGATCAGGGTATCGGACTCGGTAGAGCTCGCCGTCGCCATGAGCTACCTCTACCCGGCCGGGATCGTGCACTGGCATCTCCATCGGGGGGGGAGGCTCGGGATCACGAACTTCCGGGAGAACGCCACGCGCCAGAGCGGTCTCTACAAGCGGGTACAACGTCTCTCCGACAGAGGGGTGCAGGACGCCGCGCGCGCCTGCTGCGAGGACGCGGTCTGCCTGAAGAAGACCCTCTGGGACGTGGACGAGAGAACGCCGCTCGAGATGCGCCGGGGGGACGGCGAGATCCCCTGCCCCGAACCGTGCAGCGTCTTTATCTCCTTCGCGCGGCGTGTGAGGCTCTTCGAGCGCGAGGAGCGCGACGAGACCGGTCTCTCGGTCTCCGAGAAGGAGGATCTGGCCGCCCTGATCGAGGCGGCCGCTAGCGGAGCTGGCGAGGTCGAGTTCGCCCGCGAGGCCGAGTTCGAGAAGCCTCTCAACGAGCGCCGGATGCGCTACCGTCGCCTGACCCTCGTGCCCAGGCTGCGGCCGGAAGAATAGTCTGGGCGATGGAGCGGACCCCGGCGAACGACGCACACCTCGTCCAGCTCGTACGCGGGGCTCTCGGGCGCTGCCGGCCACGCATCAACGTCAGCTCCTGCTCATTCGTGGTGACCCTGCACGGGACCGTAAGCAGCCCGCAGGAGCGGGATGAGATCGGGGCCCTCGTGCGGACCGTGCCGGGCGTATCCGGCGTGATCAACAGGCTGAGGGTGACCGCGCTCTAGCAGATCCGAGCGCTGTTTCCGAACGGGCTTTTCGGGGTATCTGGACTCTCGAAACCTACTCCGCGAAGATGGAGGTAGTCAGATGGCGAGCAAGAAGAGAAAGGGCGCCAAGGTCGGCGCGAAGGTGGGGGCCAGGGTGGCCCCGAAGGCCGGCAGAGTAGCCGGGAAGACCGCCTGGAAGCTCGGTAAGGGCGAGGCGAAGCTGATTCGCCAGGCCATGAGCTCGCGCGAGCCAAGATCGGCGCGGTTCGTCAAGTACGGGTTCTTCGCGCTGGCAGGCCTCGCTGTGGGGGCCTTGATCTCGCGCTCCCGCAGCGAGGATGGTTCCGGTGCCTCGTCCTCGTTCACTGGCACGACCGGCCAGCACGCGCCGGACGCCGGCAGCCCGGCTGGCCAGCGCGGCGAGACCTGGGGCAGCGGGACGCCGGCAGGTACAGCCGGTGGCGGGGCCGGAGCGCACCAGCACCCCGAGGATGCCAACCGCACCGGCGCCGAGCGGGGGTACTCCGATCCGTCCTCCGGGCCGCTCGTCGGCGAGCAGCACAGGGGTGACATCGAAGGGGTCCCCGAGCAGCAGGAAGAGATCGAGCAGCGCATCCGGACCCGTATCGGCGAGGACTCGCGCACCGCGGATATGCCGCGCGTGAACGTCGAGGTCAACGATGGTGTCGCGGAGCTGCGGGGTGTTGCCAGCTCCGAAGCGCAGGCGCTGGCAGCGGGCGAGATAGCAGCGAGCGTCGAGGGCGTCCGCGAGGTCCGGAATTTGATCAATGTTAGCTAGGTAGAGTGCTGAGAGCGTAGGCGAAGCCTGAGCGTGCTGACTAGCTCCTTATGAGGTTGAGCAAACCGTCACGCTCGCGCTCCAGCGTCTCGTGGTCGCTTGCCTCAACGTTGAGGCGAAGCAGGGGCTCGGTGTTCGAGGGGCGGAGGTTGAACCACCAGCTTCCGTAGTCGACGGTCAGGCCGTCGAGGTGGTCTATCTTGGGGTCGTCGCGTTGCGCGTAGTGCTCCTCCACCTTCTCGAGGGTCGCCTCCTGGTCGGCGACCTCGGAGTTGATCTCCCCCGAGCGGACGTAGTGGTCTATGGGGGTGAGCAGCTCGGAGAGCGGGCCGTCCTGGCGGGCGACGAGCTCGGCGACGGTGAGCATGGCGATGATCCCTGAGTCGGCGAAGTAGTTGTCCCTGAAGTAGAAGTGCCCGGAGTGCTCTCCGCCGAAGGCGGCGTCGTACTCGCGCATCTGGGGCTTTATGATGGAGTGGCCGGCCTTGGTCCTTATGGCGCGGCCGCCCTCGCTCTCGACGAGCTCGGGGAACGCCTTGGAGCAGACGGCGCTGTAGAGGATGGTGGCGCCTGGCTCTTTCTCCAGGATGTTCTTGGCGACCAGCGCGGCGAGCAGGTCGCCCGAGATGGTCGCACCCTTCTCGTCCACGACGAAGCACCGGTCGGCGTCGCCGTCAAACGCGACGCCGAAGTCCGCTCCTACTCCCTTGACCCGCTCCTGAAGCTCCAACATGTTCTCGGGCTCTATCGGGTTGGGGGGATGGTTCGGGAACGAACCGTCGAGCTCGAAGTACATCGGGACGTATTCGAACGGCAGCTCCTCGAAGATGGGGGGCAGCATCTTGCCGGCCATCCCGTTGCCGGCGTCGACCACGATCTTCAGCGGCCTCAAGCCCTCGGTGTTGATAAAGTTCAAACAGTGCTTGGCGTAGTCCTCGGTGATGTCGCTCTCTTCGACGGAGCCGGGGTACTCGGCGGGCTCGGGCAGCTTGCCGGAGGTAATGAGGTCCCTTATCTGGCCGATGCCGTGCTCCCCCGAGAGGGCGATGGCGTGCTCCCTGCACAGCTTGAAGCCGTTGTACTCCTTGGGGTTGTGGGAGGCGGTGATCATGGCTCCCCCAGGCTCCTCGAGGTGGCCGACCGCGAAGTACAGCGCGTCGGTCGAGACGAGCCCGAGATCCAGGACGTCCGCGCCCGCCTGCGTGACGCCCTCTATGAAGGCTCTCTCGAGTGCCTCCCCGCTCAGGCGCATGTCGCGGGCGACGATGACCCTGGACCCCGAGAGGCCGAGGTAGTTCACGAAGGCGCGGCCGATATCCCTGGCCAGGTCCTCGTTCAGGCTATCTGGGTATACGCCCCGGATGTCGTAGGCCTTGAATATCGACTCGTCGATCATCTTCCCCTTCTACCTCTCGAACCCGTCAAAATTGCATCCGGTACAATAACTTCTCGTGGCCCCTCGTGCAGACCAGCCCGGCTAGCCCCCAAAGCGGCACACCTTGGGACCACGCTTCGTCACATTCGCGGCTCTCTTCTACGGCTCCCTGACCGTTGCCGCAGTAGCGTGGGCCGCCCTGCGCGGGTTCGACCTCCGGCTCGCCGGAGACTCCCCGGCCCTGAGCCTCGCGCTGGGGATCATGACCCCGCTGGTCACCGTGTCCCTGGGCCTACTCGCCTACCGTATCCTGCCCGTCCTGCGCGCGATAGCCGAGGAGCTTGCGCCGCGCCTCGTGGATGCGGCCGGCCGCGGGGCCCTGGTCCTGATCTCCG
>JARDZQ010000086.1 GCA_029240775.1 Rubrobacteraceae bacterium
GATGAGCGGATAACACCGAAGACGGGGTAGGAAACCATGCACCAGCTCAGTTCGAATAACAAATGGGTCATAGCCACCATAGCCGTGGTCGAGCTGCTTCAATTTACTCAGGGGCGAGGCTTAGGCGCATCTTCTCCTCGCCCCATATTCATGTAGTGTATGCGCCGTGTTGGGACAAAAAAGAGGACCGGAGCTCGTGTGTTCGTGAGCTCCGGTCCTCTGCGTCGCTTAAGGCGAATGCTATGCCTCTAACGAACCCTGACCACCGAGCAGCCCCCACCAACCTCCGAGCGGGCGTCCACGAAGCACTTGTCGTCGCCCTTGCCGCCGAAGATCTTGTCCTTGCGGTCGCCATCGTTGACGTAGATCAGGTCAAAGCCCGAACTGCCCTTGATGACGTCATGGTCGCGGCGATAGGTGTCCGCGCGCACCTGGTCGTCGCCCCCAGCCAGCAGTATCCTGTCCTCCTTGCCGTTGCCGACGCGCTCGTGGACGAGGTCGTCGCTGCCGGATGCGGTGCAGGGCACCCTTATGCACTGGACCACCTGGTTGTTCTCCGTGATGACGGAGACACCGTCCTCATTTGCCGTACCATCCGACTGGGCGATCACGGCGCTCGCGCCCGCTGCCAAGAGCATCGCCACCAAGGCGACCACCATAGCTATCTTGCGCAACTTCTCTCTCCTTCCCGTTGTTGCCTGCGGGCGAGTCGACCACGCCCTTACTTCTTAGTGGACGACGAGCAGCCTAGCAGCGCGGGGAGGGTTCGGTATCCCCCAAATGGACTATCTTTGCTTTATTCACCCAAATGCCTAGAGAGAGACTTTAGCCATTTTGCTGTGTAACACACCGCCTCGGTTAGGCCTTCTACGAAGGCCCATTGGGACTCTTACCGTCTCACTCTCCGGCAACGACCCGCAAAAAGGCACCCTAAAAGAACCTGCAGCTGTTGGAAGGCGCGTTCTGAGAAAAATGGGGCGAAGGACCAAAAGCTGTATCATCATGGTCGGTAGGGGGTAGGCACCTCGATGAGCGCTTGTGGTGCATCCGGGTAAGCAGCGTATCTATCCCTTTCGCCCTCCACACAGCGAGTGCTTCGCCGCACGAGATCACCCTTTTTGAAGCGACTTTGGCCCAAGCGTCTGATAGGAGACAAAGCCTATGACTTCGATCCGCTCGATGAGACGCTAAAAGAGCAAGGCATCGAGCTGATCGCCCCACACAGCAAGAACCGCAAGAACAGAAAGACCCAGGATGGACGCAAGCTCCGTCGCTACAAGAGGAGATGGAAGATAGAGCGTATGTTTGCTTGGTTGCAGAGCTTCAGGAGGTTGATGGTCCACTATGAATACAAGAACGAGAACTTCCTGCGCATGACGCAACTCGGGTGCATCATCATACTCTCAGAAAATGTTTATGAGATGGCTTCTAGGCCGAAACGGAAGAACCCTAACCGAGCGGGCACTGACGCGCGTAAGCCCAAGGACAGCCGCTACGAGACTCGCGTTACGCTGAACATGCCCGCGGGGTGCCGGCGCCTAAGCCTCTACGTCGCGCCCGCCGAGGAGGCCAACAACAAGAAGTTCCAGGCCCTCGCCGACCAGGCCAAGGGGATCCTGTTCTCCGACCCAGGGCGGCTGACGGTTGATGAGGATCATAAGCGAGCTCTCTTAGCCACGAGTTTCGAGATCAGGTCCCCGTTTCTCGTTGGGCCGGCGTCTCAGGTATCTTGGGTTAAAGGCGCGCGACGAGCGCTGCCGAGACTACCAACAGTGAAGTTCGGGAGAGGGGAGGCCTTTAGGATATGCCGATGAGGGGCAGGGCTTCGGACGAGGGTGGCCAGACGACCAGGACGGAAGCGGGTACGCGCGCCGAGCGGGTGGCCGGATGGTTCCGAGCGCCGCTGATCGTTGCTGCGCTGCTGGCCATCCCGGTAATCGTCGTGCAGGAATCCGAACTCGCCAGCTTCTGGCAGTCCTTGGCCGCCGCCTTGGACTGGGGCATCTGGGGGATCTTCGTTGCCAATCTGATAGCCATGCTGGCCGTGGTCCCGGACCGGCGGCGCTGGTTGATCGACAACCCCATAGACGTGCTCATAGTGGCGCTCACTCCGCCGTTCCTCCCGGCGACGATGAAGATCGCGCGAGCGTTGCCGGTCGTGAGGCTGGTTTGGCTGCTGGTGATGGCCAATCGCATGCGGGCCCTCTTCTCCCTGCAGGGCTTGCGCTACGCGGCGCTGATCGTCTTCACGGTCGTGGTCGGCGGCGGGGTTGTCTTCGTCGCCGTCGAGCCGGGTCAAGAGCTGAGTACTTGGGACGGGCTGTGGTGGGCCGCCGAAACCGTGACCACCGTGGCCTACGGTGACATTTACCCCACGACGGCCCTGGGGCGCGTGGTCGCCACGGTCGTGATGGCCACCGGCATCGGGTTCGTCGCGTTGCTGACCGGCGCTTTGGCCCAACGCTTCCTCCACGGCGGCACCGCAGGTGGGGCTCCCCAACTCGCGCAGAGCGAGGCCGAGCTGGTGCGAAGACTCGACGAGATGTCGCGTCAGCTCGCCGAGCTCCAACATGCCTTGAACGAACGACACGAGTGACCGAATCCCTCCGAGGGACCGACACTTTCCACCTCTTGAGCGCGCAGGATCCCGCTTACGGGGCCTCCGAGAACCCACCCTTTGTTCCTCGCCCGAGCGAACGGGAGGGCGCGTGGAAACGAGCCTCTCTGTCCGAGGCTGCGCCGCGGCTTGAGGCTCTACCTCTCGTTCCTGCGCGAGCGGCGGGTGGGACGACACCAGCCTGAATCGCCGCTTGTGTCCGTGCTGCTTTCACGAGCACTCGCCGATCTGACCTCGACCTTTGCCCCCAGTCTTGCCCCCAACAGAGGGCCGCTCAGGCCGACACGCTTCGACGAGGATCTTTCGTAAATCCCGTTCGGTGGGCATTCTCCGACATGAACCGGGTCCCAGATAGCCCATAGCCTCCTTGGAGCAGAATCCAGCTTGTGGTACGGCCCAGATCTCAAGTTTGTGAGGCATTGAGGTCTTGAGGCATTAGGGATGCGTACACGGTGCCCGGCTCGAACAGCGTGGATCGGTGTCTGCAGACAGGATTTCGGGAGGAGTAAGAGCTCCGCAACCCTCAAGACCTTGAACCTAAGAACCTCACGACCTCCATCAGAATCATTTCACAGAACCACCCTGCACGATGCTCTATACTGCCGTGGCCAGGCAAAAGCCTAAAGTTACAAGCAGGCACAAGTATCTAGAGGGAGTAGCAAGCTTGTCCAGCATAGCGGCCGCGTGGAGGAAGTTGCCCTGGTGGGTGGAGCCGGTAACCGTGGTGGTTGCGCTCACCGCGTTTGGTATCTACTCGCTCACCATCGTGCTCCTATTTCCGGGTACGTACGAGGAGTACGTCTCGCCGTTCTACTCGCCCCCGGTAGGCAGGCCGGACTGGTTGCCCTGGTTCATAACGGCGCCGATGTTCATCCTGTGGATACCCTTAGGTTTCAGGGCGACGTGCTACTACTACCGCAAGGCTTACTATCGGGCCTTCTTCTGGGACCCGCCGGCGTGTCTGGCGAGGGTGCAGGAGAAGGAGCCGAGGAGCCCCGAGAACTACAGGGGTGAGAGGGCAGCGTTCGTCCTCAACAACGTTCACAGGTACTTTCTGTATGCCTCGTTCGTGGTCGTCGCCTTTCTCTGGTACGACACGGTGTTCACCTTCTTCCCTGAGGGGTCGTTCGCGATCAGGGTGGGCTCGCTCCTGTGGCTGCTCAATGTGGTGTTGATCAGCGCGTACACCTTCTCGTGCCACTCGATGCGGCACCTGGTGGGCGGCAACAAGGACTGCTACACATGCGTCAGGGGCGGCAACGCGAGGCGCAAGCTTTATAACGGTGTCACCCGTCTCAACCTGAGGCACCCGCACTGGGCGTGGCTCAGCCTCGGTTCGCTGCTGGTGACGGACATATACATGAGGCTCCTGCAGGCCGGGCTCATCTCCGACCTGACGCTCATCGGTTAAAGGCAGGTAGAAGGTGGAGAGAGACGGACGCGCAAACGGGATGGGCGAGAGCTACCAGGTTCGCGAGCACGATGTCCTGATCATCGGCGCCGGCGGCGCGGGTCTCAGGGCGGCGATCGCAACCGCCGAGAGGGGCCTCTCGGTCGGGATAGTGACGAAGAGCCTGCTTGGCAAGGCGCACACCGTGATGGCGGAGGGCGGCATCGCCGCCGCCGTCGGTAACGTGGACCCGGACGACTCCTGGCGCCAGCACTTCATCGACACCATGAACAGCGGAAAGTTCCTCAACAACTGGCAGATGGTCGAGACGTTCACCAAGGAGGCCCCCGAGAGGGTCATCGAGCTCGAGCAGTGGGGTGCGCTCTTCAACCGGACCCCGCAGGGCAGGATCTCGCAGCGCCCCTTCGGCGGCCACACGTACCGCAGGCTCTGCCACGTCGGCGACAGGACTGGCCTCGAGATGATCCGGACCCTCCAGGAGAAGGTGCTCTCGACCGGCGCCAACGTCTACATGGAGACGACCGTTACCAAGCTCCTGAAGGACGGTAGCGGCCGCGTCGTGGGCGCTTTGGCCTACACGCGCGAGTCGGGGAGCTTCGTCCACTTCAAGGCAAAGGCTGTGGTGATGGCTACCGGCGGCTGGGGACGCATCTTCAAGGTTACGTCGAACTCGTGGGAGGGGACCGGCGACGGGGTTGTCCTCGCTTACGACGCCGGGGCCGAGCTCGTGGATATGGAGATGGTGCAGTTCCATCCGACCGGGATGGTCTGGCCCCCTGGCGTGCGCGGCCTGCTCGTGACCGAGGGCGTGCGCGGGGAGGGAGGTCTCCTCAGAAACTCCGAGGGCGAGCGCTACATGGAGCGCTACGACCCCGACAGGATGGAGCTGTCCACGCGCGACGTGGTGGCCCGGGCCAACTACACCGAGGTCCAGGAGGGCCGGGGGAGCGAGCACGGCGGCGTGTATCTGGACATCACGCACCTCGGCTACGAGGGCATCATGAAGAAGTTGCCGACGATGCACGAGCAGTTCCTCAAGCTCGCCGATATAGACATCTCCAGGGAGCCGATGGAGGTCTTCCCGACCGTCCACTACACCATGGGCGGCATTAAGGTAGATCCCGAGACGTGCGCCACCAACGTGCCTGGGCTCTTCGCCGCCGGCGAGTGCGCCGGGGGGTTGCACGGGGCTAACCGCCTCGGAGGCAACTCGCTCTCCGACCTGCTCGTCTTCGGCCGGCGAGCCGGGATGGGTGCTGCGGGGTACGTCGAGGAGAACCATCATGGGACGCAGATCGACGCGGGAGAGATCAGAACCGAGATAGGGCGCGTGCTCGAGCCTCTGGAGAGGCCTGCGGGCGGCGACGACGAGAGCCCCTACCTCATGCAGCAGGAGCTCCAGGAGGCGATGATGGAGCACGCCAACCTGATGCGCAACGAGGACTCGCTCATGGAAGGCCTCGGTAAGATCCTCGCGCTCAAGGATCGGCTGCCCAACGTCAAGGTGGGAGGGACGCGGCTCTTCAACCCGGGGTGGCACACCGCGCAGGACATCCGGTACCTGATCCAGATCTCCGAGATCATCCTGCGGACCGCGCTGGATCGCAAGGAGAGAAGGGGAGCACAGTGGCGCCTCGACTACGACGGCCCCGACGAGGAGCTCGGCAAGATCAACTTCATCGTCAAGAAGGACCAGCAGGGCGAGGTCGGCATAGAGCGGCGGGAGATCCCACCGATGCCGGAGCACCTCTCCGCGCTGATCGAAGGCAAGGTCGCAGACATGGCAGGCGGCGAGAAGCGCGGGGCGGAGAGCCAGTTCTAAAGCCCCGTACGCCCGCTCTAGGAGGGATGGATTTGGACAACGAGGCCGCCAACCAGAAGGACATGGCCTCCAAGGCGCACGCCGACGTGCACGCCGACGAGAAGGCGACCGTGGACGGCAGGACCGCGAAGCTCAGGGTCTTCCGCGGCGACGCTGCGGGAGGCGAGGAGGTCGAGTACGAGATACCGCTCGTCGAGGGGATGGTCGTCCTCGACGCGGTGCTCCACGTACAGGCACACCAGGCTGGAGACCTGGCTGTGCGCTGGAACTGCAAGGCCGCCCACTGCGGGTCGTGCAGCGCTGAGATCAACGGTCGCCCCAAGCTGATGTGCAAGACACGCGTCGAGGAGTACGACGGAGGGGAGATCCGCGTCCACCCCTTGAGGGCCTTCCCGGTCATAAAGGACCTGGTCTCCGACGTCTCGTGGAACTACGAGGTCTCGAGGGGCATAACGCCATTCACCACGAGCCAGCAGGCGCCCTTCACGATGTACGAGGAGGACGTCGAGCGCCTCTACGAGCCGAAGAAGTGCATCGAGTGCTTTATGTGCCAGGATGTCTGCCACGTCCTACGCACCCACCACAAGCACGCCCAGTTCGCGGGTCCGCGCTTCTTCGTGAGGAACCAGTGGCTCGAGATGCACCCGATGGACGAGGCAGATCGTTTGAGCGAGCTCAAGGAGAGGGACGGTCTCGGCTTCTGCAACATCACCAAGTGCTGCACCGAGGTCTGCCCGGTGGACATACACATCACAGACAACTCCATAATCCCTCTCAAGGAGCGCGTAGCCGACGAGTACTACGACCCGGCCAAGTGGCTGATGCGAAAGATAAGAGGGAGATAGCAATCAGCAGGGTTGCGCAACGCAACACACCGCCTCGATCACGAAAGGCGCCCGGCTTAGTTGGAACTACGGGGTTCCGTCGAGAGACACAGGCTGGCGCACCGTGCCTCGCCTCGATGTGAAGAAGCTGGCCGCTGAAAGCTGACGGCTACAAAAAGAGCGGACGACGGGCTTCGAACCCGCGACCTCCAGCTTGGGAAGCTGGCGCTCTACCAACTGAGCTACGTCCGCGTGAGGGAATATTTTAGC
>JARDZQ010000087.1 GCA_029240775.1 Rubrobacteraceae bacterium
TAGTACCGTATGGTGGGGCAGTGGCGGACGGAACGAAGGAGCAGGGTCGAGGAGTCGGTGGTATGAGCCGCCGCACTGCAGGCTTGGCATAGAGGGCATCTCGGACGTCTACGACGCGGTTTTGTGGTTCTTACCTCTTCTGTACGTTGCGGTAGCTTCATCGCTGTTTGTGCGTCTGCGTCGTGCCATAGGAGTGGAGCGCCAGCAGATCAAATGGTTTGCTTACGCTGTTGCGGCAACCATAAGCGGCATCATCCTTGCATACATGATCCCCGAATCGATTAATACGCCACTCTGGTTTGAGCGAGCCGGGTTCGCGCTTAACATAGCCGTAACACCAGCCATCCCTATCTCTATGGGGATAGCCATCTTGCGCTACAGACTTTACGACATAGACATCCTCATCAACCGCACCCTCGTCTACGGCTCTCTCACGGCGATGCTGGTGTTGGTGTACTTCGGGGGCGTGACACTGCTCCAAGGCGTGCTCCGTGGCTTGACCGGCCAAGAGTCTACCCTCGCAGTTGTGGCTTCCACCCTCTTGATAGCGGCTCTGTTCAATCCCCTGAGGCGGCGCATCCAGGGCTTCATAGACAGGCGCTTCTACCGCAGCACGTACGACGCCAGAAAGACCCTGGAAACGTTCTCCGTCAAGCTGAGGGGCGAGACCGATCTGGAAGCCCTCGGCGACGATCTGGTCGGGGTGGTGCAGGATACCATGCAACCCGCGCACGTCTCGGTCTGGCTGCGGCGCGTCTCGGCCTTGAAGCAAACCCAAGGGTCAGAGTAATCCCACGACCGAGGTGGCCGCGCGGCTCGAGAAGCGGCGTGACGTGCATCGCCGTCACGCTCGTCTCGCGTCTGGTTTAATCGGCATTGGCCATGAACGGACCTCGGATAGATCCCGGCGAGGCAAAGCGTATCCTCGAGGAGCGGGCGCGCGCGGCAGGCTTCGACCTGGTCGGCGTGGCGCGCGCGGAGCCGCTCGAAGAGGGCGGCGAGCGCCTGCGGGTGTGGCAGGAGGCCGGAATGGCCGCCGACATGGGCTACATGCATCGGCCCGTCGAGCTCCTCTCGGACCCGAAGAAACTGCAGAAGAGCGCGAAGAGCGTGGTCTCTCTAGGCGTCTCGTACTATCCGGGGGAACATCCCGAGAATACGGAGGGTGGTGGCAGGATCGCGCGCTACGCGTGGGGCCGGGACTACCACGAGGTGATAAAGGGACGGTTGTTCAGGCTGCGAGAGGACCTCGAGGAGGTGCTGGGGGTCAGGATAAAAGCCCGAGGCTTCACCGACGCCGTGCCGCTCCTGGAGCGCTCGGCGGCCCAGCACGCGGGGCTCGGATTCTTCGGGCGGAACTCGTGCCTGATCAACGACCGGGTAGGCTCCTACTTCTTTATCGCAGACCTGATCTTGGACCTGGAGCTCGAGCCCGACGAGCCGGGCATAGGCACCTGCGGCCGTTGTACCCGCTGCATGGATAAGTGCCCGACCGGCGCCATAAAGGCCCCCGGCGTCGTGGACGCCCGCCTGTGCATCTCCTACCTCACGATAGAGAACAGGGCTGAGATCCCCAGAGATCTGCGGCCGCTCGTGAGCGACTGGTCCTTCGGCTGCGACGTCTGCCAGGAGGTCTGCCCGTACAACAAGAGGAAAGCCACCCGGAGCCGCTGGCCGGAGTTCTCGGAGGGAGCCGGCGCGGGGCCGTACCTGGAGATAGAGGAGGTACTCGAGATACGGAGCGACGAGGAGTTCGAGCGCCGCTTCGCCGGGACACCGCTGACGCGCCCCGGTCGGGCCGGGCTGCTGCGCAACTGCTGCGTGGCCGCGGGCAATCTCGGGCTCGAGAAGGCGGTTCCGGCGCTCGTGCGGTGCCTGCTGGAAGACGAATCTCCCCTCGTACGCTCTCACGCGGCGTGGGCGCTCGGGGAGATCGGGGGTGCGGAGAGGGCACTGCGGGAGGCCGCCGGGGTGGAGTTGGATCCCTCCTGTCTCGAGGAGATAGAGCTGGCGCTCGCAGGTGGGACCACCGGCGCCCCGGTGGGTTAGAATAGGAAGACGATGGCGGAGCAGGTCAATTACTACGAGGTGCTCGGCGTTCCCCGCGAAGCCTCTCAGGAGGAGATCCGGAACGCGTACCGCAGGCTGGCCAAGGACCGCCACCCGGACCGGATGGGCGGAAGCACGGAGGAGTTCTCGCTCCTGCAGGAGGCCCACGCCGTGCTCTCGGACCCGAACCGCCGCAGGACGCACGACGAGGCCCTCGACCTGGCCCACGCCGCCGACCAGCTCTCCGGCCTGGACTTCGGCTCCCTGGAGGACGAGCTGGCGGCACGCCGCCAGGAGCGCGAGTCGAGCGGCCCGCCTCTGGGCGAACGCCTGCGCGGTCGCTTCTCGAGGAAAGAGAAGCCGTCCAGGGGCCGGGAGGACGTGCGTCGCCGCGGGCGCTACGAGATACGCGACGCCCGCTGGTACGAGCCGCACCAGTTCGACCCCGAGCCCGTAAACTGGAGGACCGGCGCGATCAGCTTCGTCGGCGCCTTCGTCGCCTTTATCGCGGCCGGCCAGATCGGGCTCTGGGCCCTGGGAGCGGTGGACGCCGGTCCCCTAGCGTTCGTCCAACCGCTGGCTCCTTTCTTGCCCGCCCTGTATGGCCTCGTCGGGCTCGTCGCGGCCTACTTCGCCTATAGGGCCGCCGGGTATGCGGGGCTGGCCCTCGTCTTCGTAGCCGTACTAGTTGTCGGCGGCCAGGGCCAGCCGGAGGGCCTGCTGCAGTTCGGGACGGTGGGAATCATCCTCCTGCTCGTCGCGATCTGGCTGGGCAACAGGCGCGAGCGCGCCGCCCGCTGATCCTTGCTCTCTGCATCCGAGGTTGAAGCGTTCATCACCCGGCTCGAGGGGCGCGTCGCGGCCGTCGAGAAGACCGTGCGGGAGGCCTGGTGGCGCCTCGCGACTACCGGCACCGAGGAGGCCCAGGCAGATCTCGTCGCAGCCGGCAAGGAGTACAACCGGCTCTTCGCAGCTAAAGATGAGTACGCGAAGGTCCGGGGCTACTACGAAGAGCGGGAGTCCCTGGAGAACGGGCTCCTGCGGCGGCAGGTCGAGGTGGTGTACCGGATCTTCGCGAGCCGGCACGGCGACCGGGAGACCCTGGACCTTATAGAGGAGCTCGAGGCCCGGGCCAACGCCATCTACGGCAACTACCGGGGCGTCGTCGCGGGCAAGGAGGTCGGGGAGAACGAGATCCGGGAGATCCTGCGCTTCTCCGACGACGAGTCCCTGCGCCGCGAAGCCTGGGAGGCCTCGAAGACCGTCGGTCGCGCCGTCGAGGACACGGTGCGGGAGCTCGCGAGGTTGCGCAATCAGCTCGCCCGCGAGGCCGGCTACCCCGACCACTTCCACCTGGCCCTGGATCTGCAGGAGATAGACGCCGGGGAGCTGGATGGGATCATGGCCGAGCTCGAGTCCGCCACCGAAGCGCCGTTCACAGAGTTCAAAGAGCGCCTCTACGAGAAGCTGAAAGTGAGGTTCGGCGTTGAGACCGTCATGCCCTGGCACCTGTCCGACCCCTTCTTTCAGAGCTGCAAACACGACCCGATTCCACTTCCGCGCCAAGCTTCGCGAGGGAGTGAGGGAGGTGCGTTTGGAACGGGTAATGGCGGGCTGATGTCGGACGCTGAGCGAGACGCCTTGCTGGCGTCCGTGGTCGACGTGGACCGCTTCTTCCAGGATAAGAACCTCGAGGAACTCACCCGCAAGACTTACGACAATTTGGGCCTTGAGGTGCGAGATGTTCTGGCGAGGAGCGATCTCTACGAGAGAGATGGCAAGAACCAGCACGGCTTCTGCCTCTCGGTTGGGAGGGAGTACCCCTACGACGTGCGGGTTCTGGTGAACGTCCGGCCTGACTCTTACTGGATGGACACTATGCTCCACGAGTTCGGCCACGCCGTCTACGACAAGCACATAAACCCGAAGCTGCCCTACTTCCTACGCACCGTGGCCCACACCTGCACGACAGAGGCCATGGCGCTCATGATGGGCTCACTTACGGACGATCCGGCCTGGCTCTCTGCCGTCGTCGGGGTCCCGGAGGCCGAGTTCGACGAGGTCCGCGAAAGTCTCCTTTGGAGCGAGCGGGCGGACAAGCTGGTCTTTATTCGCTGGGCACTGGTGATGTTCAACTTCGAGCGAGAGTTCTACGCCAACCCCGAGCGCGTGGACCTCAACTCTGTCTGGTGGGGCCTCGTCGAGAGGCTGCAGCTCGTAAACCGTCCGCCCGGCAGGGACGAGCCCGATTGGGCGGCCAAGATACATGTAGCAGTAGCTCCGGTCTACTACCACAACTACGTCCTGGGACAGCTTATTGCCGCCCAGCTAAGGCACCAACTCGAAGAGCGGGTGACCGGTGGCGAGTCGTTTTTTATGAGCGAGGTGGCCGGGCGCTACCTCCAGGAGGCCCTCTTCGGTCCTGGAGCCCGCAACAGGTGGGAGGACACGGTCCTGGGGGCCACCGGAGAACGGCTTAACCCAGGCTACTTCGTGAAATCACTCCGTCAGAGTGGGTCATCGCAGTAGTCGATTAGGAAGCATCTCCGCTTCTGCTGTCCTCGGTCCGGGCCGATTCAGCGTGAACGAGTGAATTGCGTCATGGAAGGCGCCACGCGCAAGTTGCCCATCGTCGAATCAGATTCTACATGGCCACAATCGCGATGTACGGTATGTGCTTGATAACCCCTAAAGGACAAGAAAACAAAGGAAAGGGTAACGCCTACAAGAGCACCGAGACGGTGAAGTCTACCGAATATACCAGTCTTACCGGACCGCAAGAAGCGGTGGCGGGCGCCCTTGGGAGACAGATCTAAGGCGTGAGACCAATGGGTCTCCTCCGCTAATCCTGCGCCACCGAATGCCTACTCCTTCGTGAAGCATGAGAAGAGCAGTGCTATTAGTGCGGCACGTCACAGAGCACGGGAGCTTCGCCCTTCAATGCAAAGCATCGCCTTCATCATCCTTCACGAGTACAAAACGTTCTGAGTACCATAGGCGCGTTCTTCGGCAGCCGGGTGCCTCCGAGACTCGGCAGCCCATGTTCGAGAGGGTAGCTTATACTGTTCGTATGAGGCCCATATGCTTTATATCGGACTACGGCCTCACCGACGTCCTCGTGGGGACCTGCAAGGGCGTGATCATGAGTATCGCCCCACGGACCACCATAATAGACGTGATCCACAGCGTCCCCGAGTTTGACGTAATTCGGGGTGCGGAGACGTTGCGCCACGCCACCCGGTATATGCCCGAGGACGCCGTCTACCTGGCGATAGTAGACCCGGGGGACAAGACCGAGAGGCGGGCGCTCGCCGCCGAGGTCCAGAGCGGAGCCTACCTGGTCGGCCCGGATAATGGTCTGCTCCTGCCCGCGGCCGAAGCCCTAGGCGGCATAGCGCGGGTGGTCCACCTCACTAACCCCCAATACCACGTGCAGCCCGTCTCCAATGCCTTCCACGGCCGGGACGTCTTCTCCCCGGTGGCGGCCCACCTAGCCAGGGGAGCGGATCTCGACGATCTGGGAGAAGGGGTGGTACCGACCTCGATGACCTCCCTGGAGTTCCCCGGGTTCCTGCAGGAACCCGGCGGGGGGATCGCGGCAGAGATAATCAACATCGACCGTTTCGGTAATGCTCGGCTCTCCGTCATGCAGGAGGTTCTGAACCTCCGGTATGGCACGTCCCTGGAGATCGGGGTTCGGGACGAGGTCCTCGAGGCAAGGTACGTGGAGACCTTCGGGACCGCGGAGGACGGCGACCTGGTCGTGGTCCCCGACTCCCACTGGCGCTTGAGCCTCGCCGTGAACAAAGGCAACGCCGCTCGAGCTTTGCTGCTATCCCCCGGGGATGAGATCCGTCTCAGGCCTTCGGCGAAGACGATCCGATGATGGGGTTTTCGGCGCCCCAAGATCTCGCTCACTGTTGCGGATGGCCGGTAACCTCGGCGTCGATCCTCTCCTCGTAGCGCGAGTACTCCTGGGTATTGCGGTCGAAGCGCACCGCGAGCTCCCGCTGCTTGAACGGGTACTTGCGGAAGACCTGAACGCGCCCATCCTCCACCTCGATCACGTTGTAGCAGGGACGGGTGTCTCCCCTGAGGCGTAGGGTCGAGGCGGTCCCCGCGTTGACGATCAGCATGTTCTCCAGCCTCCAGGAATACGGCACGTGCTTGTGCCCTGAGAGGACAAGATCCACCCCCGCCTGTATGAGCCTCTCCAGGACGTCCCCGGCGTCGAAGATAATGTTGCGCTCGCGCCCGGTCCCTGGAAGCGAGATGAGGTGGTGGTGGACGACGAATATCTTGAGTTTATCCCGCGCATCGGAGAACGACTCCTCGATGAACCCGTAGTGCTCCCGGCCAACCTGCCCGTCGTTGAGGTCCGGCTCCGAGGAGTCGACGCCGGCCAGGATCACGTCGTCGAGATCTATGACCGACTGACGCTCACCGAAGAGCCGCTCAAAGTGGATGTAGCCTACGTTTCGCGCGTCGTGGTTGCCGGGGATGACCATGACGTTCTCGCACTCGAGACGGTCGATATACTCCGCGGCCAGTTCGAACTCTTCCCGGTACCCCGCGTCGGTTAGATCACCTGAGACCACGACCACCCTTGGGTTTGCGCGGTTGATCTCGATGAGCGTCCGGTCCAGAAGCTCGGGGATGAAGCGAGCGTTGCCGCAGTGGATATCGCTTATCTGGCATATGGTCAACCGGCCGTTACCCATGTTCTGCTCCGAATCTGGCCTCGGCCTGATCGCTCACTCTGCTGCCCGTAGCGGGGATCTTTCTGGTACGCTGGCCAGTGCGGCTCCGGCGATGCCGGCCTCGTTGAGCATCTCAGCCCGGACAACCTTCGTGCGCGCCGTGAGGTGCGGGAAGAACCTATCGGACCTCTT
>JARDZQ010000088.1 GCA_029240775.1 Rubrobacteraceae bacterium
GAACGCTCATCGTGATCCTGCTGGTCCTGGCCGGTCTTGGCGCGTTGTTCTTCGTCCTGCGCCCGGGCCCTGACGCCGGGGCCCCGCGCGAGAAGACCGTCGAGGTCGCCATAGAAGACGGCGCTATGACACCGGAGGAGATCGAGGTGGGGGAGGGGGATCGGGTGACGCTCAGGATGACGACCCAGGGCCCCACGACCGAGGTCCACCTGCACGGTTACGACCTCGAAGAGGAGGTTGAACCGGGGGAGCCCGCTACGCTCACCTTCGAGGCGAACCTCACGGGACGCTTCGAGATCGAGGACCATGAGACGGAGGAAGTGCTGGGCGCGCTCCTCGTGCAGCCCCGGTAGGTGACGACCACTCTGCGCCGCGCCGTCCCAGCAGCTCTGGCACTCTTCCTGCTCGTCGGTCCGCCATTTGTCCGTCCCGCCCTCGCCCACGGGTTCGGCCAGACCTACGACCTTCCGCTGCCGCTCTGGCTCTACCTGTGGGGCGCGGGCGCCGCTGTGCTCGTCTCCTTCGTCCCGATAAGCCTGTTCTCCGGTGGCACGCGCAAAGATGAGCCGTATCGTTATCAGCGCTACGACCTGCTCGGGATCTCGCCTCTGCGAGCGGTGCTCACCAGCCGGGCTCTGCTGTCGGGGCTGAAGCTAGTGTCGGTCTCGTTGTTTCTCCTCGTCGTCCTCGCGGGATTTATCGGCGAGCAGGGCGAGGGCTACAACTTCGCGCCGACCTTCGTCTGGATCATTTTCTGGGTGGGCTTGAGCTTCTTCACGGCGTTCGTGGGCAACGTCTGGCCGCTGGTGAACCCCTGGAAGGTTCTCTTCGAGTGGGCCGACGGGCTCGCGGGGGGTCGGCTGGAGATGCGTGAACCCTACCCGGACGCCTGGGGCGTATGGCCCGCGGTGGCGCTGTACGCGGCCTTCGTGTGGATCGAGCTCGTCTTCTACGGGGCCTCGCTGCCCTTGAGCATCTCCCTGTTGGTTCTCGCCTACTCGGTTCTGACCTGGAGCGGCATGGCCGTCTTCGGCAAGGGCGCGTGGCTGCGCGGGGGCGAGGCGTTCTCGGTGTATTTCGGCATCCTCGGGCGCTTCGCGCCAACCGAGGTGCGGGTGAAAGGTTCGCGGCCCTGCCGGGACTGCGAGGCCTGCCAGCCAGCCAAGGGAGGATGCGTCAACTGCTACGAGTGCTTCGCTGCGGCCCGTCCTGAAGAGCGCGAGCTCGACCTGCGTCCGCCCGCGGTAGGTCTCGTTCGCCCGGAGCGGCCGTCCGCAGGCGGGACCGTCTTCGTCATCCTCATGCTCGCGGGGGTCGCCTATGACGGGTTGCTGGCGACGCCGCTGTGGCTCGAGATCGTGCGCCTCACACCCGTTACGCAGACGGCTGGGATCTTCCTGATGCCGCTTCTTTTCCTCGCCGTCTACCTTGGCTTCGTGAAGCTCAGCCAGCTCGCCGGTGGGGGCGGCGCCCCCCTGAGGACCCTCGCGCCGGCCTACGTGTACACGCTGGTGCCCATCGCCATCGCCTACCAGGTCGCCCACTACTACACGTACCTGCTCATTCAGGGACAGTCCATCATCTCCCACGCCTCAGACCCGTTCGGGTGGGGGTGGAACCTGTTCGGCACCGCAGACTACGAGGCCCGCATCGACCTCATCAGCGCGGCGTTCGTCTGGTACTCGCAGGTCGCCCTCATCGTCGGCGGCCACGTCGCTGCCGTCTACCTGGCGCACCTCGTCTCGCTCAGGTACTTCGCATCAGCGAAGCTGGCGCTCAGGAGCCAGATCCCGCTGCTCGCGCTCATGATCCTCTACACGGTATCGAGCCTCTGGATTCTCTCCCAGCCCATAGTCGAGGATGAGAGAACAGACGAGAGCTCGGCCCGAATCTATCTCGCAAGCCCCTCACAGCTCTTTCTTCAGGTACAGCCAGTCTCTGATGTTCAGGAAGTAGCCGGTGAGCAGCGAGCGCTGACGGGAGACCTCCTCGTAGCCCTCCCCCTCGTAAAGCCTTAGCGCGGCCAGGTTGGTGCCGCCGACGTGGAGGGCGACGGTCGCCTTGCCGGCTTCACGGGCGAGGTCCTCGGCGGCTGCTAGCAGCCGCCGGGCCATCCCCTGGCGCCTGAAGTCCGGAGAGACGACGAGGCGCTCGATATAGGCCTCCGAGGAGCTCGTAGCGTAGCGGGGGTACGAGAGCAGGGTCGTGGCCCACAGGGCGCGCGGCAGGCCCAGGTTGCGCTCGAGGTTTCGCCACAGGCCGCGGGCCAGGACGTCCTCGCGCGAGGCCGCCGTGCGGACGCCCACGCTGCCGGCGATCTCACCTGCAGAGTAGCCCTCGATCACGAGCGAGGTCACGCCGCCCGAGGCGTGCTCGAGGCCGATCCACTTCTCCATGATCTTCACCGACCGGTCCATCCGCCTGCCGAAGACCGGGCGGAACTTGTCGATAAACCCCTCGACCACGAGCGCGGCTATCGCCGGGTCTTCCTCCGGCCCCGCGACGCGTACGGTGAATTGTTCGGCCTCCATCCCAGAGGTCATCGTAGCAAAACCTCAGCCGATCAGGCGCCGGCGCATGATCTGGACCGGCACGAGGGCCAGGCCGGCGGTGAAGACGAGTATCCACGCGGCGTCCACCAGCGTCGCCAGCGAGGGGCCCGTGGCGAGCGCCCGGCACAGGTTCACCGCGTGGTAGAGCGGCGTGAACCAGGCGATCTGGGGCACCGGCGCGGGGAAGTTCTCGACGGGGAAGAAGATGCCCGAGAAGAGAAAGAGCGGCGTAACGACGAGGGTGAAGTAGTAGGCGTAGAAGTCTATGCGCTGGATGAGGCTGGTAAAGAGCGTCCCCATGACGCTGAACATGACCCCGATGACGAGCAAAGCAGGCGGTATAAACAGAGCCCACCACGACGAGATCAGTGGCTCGCCGAACGCGAAGCCGAGTACGGTGAGAACGGCGAGGAAGGCCGTGCCGTACAGGGCGGCGCGCGTCCCGGCCCACAGGTACTCTCCGGCTACGACGTCCTCGGCGTTCACCGGCGTGGTGATGATGGCGTCGTAGATCTTGTTGATCTCGAACTTGACGAAGGTGTTGAAGGTGCTCTCGAAGGAGGCCGCGAACATGGCGTTGCTCGCCAGGAGGCCGGGCGCTATGTACTGGATGTAGCTCTGCCCGTTGATCCCGCCCTGCTGGATGAACGCTCCCAAGCCCAGACCCAGCGCCGCCAGGTACAGCAGCGGCTCTATGAAGTTCGGGAACATGATGCTCTTCCAGTACTTGCGGAAGATCGTAACGTTGCGTTGCCAGACGCGGAAGGCCCCGCGCGGCGAGGGAACCCGGATCGCACCCATTACTCGATGAGCCTCCTCCCGGTGAGCCTCAGGAACACGTCCTCGAGCCCCGCGTGCCTGTAGACGGTGTTCTCGACCTCTACGCCGCACTCGCGCACCCGATCCATGATCGTGTCCGCGTCCGCGGTGAACACGAGCAACGCCTCTCCGGTGCGCTCGACGGCGTCTGCCGTGGCCTCGACAACCGGTCGCAGCCTCTCGAGCTCCTCCGGCCCGGCCCTGAACTCGAGGACCTGCGGGCTGACGTGCTCTTCGATGAGCTCCTTCGGTGACCCCTGGGCGATGATGAGCCCGCCCTCCATGATGACTAGCCGGTCGCAGAGCCGGGCGGCCTCCTCCATGTAGTGGGTCGTGAGGACGAGGGTCTTGCCCTCAGCCGCCAGCGCTCGCAGCCGGTCCCACACCAGGTGGCGAGCTTGCGGGTCCAGGCCCGTAGTCGGCTCGTCGAGAACGACGATCTCCGGGTCGTTGATGAGGGCGCGCGCGATCAGGAGCCGCCGCTTCATGCCGCCCGAGAGCTGGTCGACCGGCGACTCGGCCCTCTCGGTTAGCTCGACGAACTCGAGCAACTCTTCCGCCCGCCGCAAGGCCACCTTGCGCGGCAGGTCGTAGTACCGGCCGTAGACGAGCAAGTTCTCCTTGACCTTGAGGTCATCGTCGAGGTTGTTCTCCTGCGGCACCACCCCGATGCGGCGTTTGATCTCCCGCTCGCACCTCCTGACGTCGAGGCCCGCGACCTCCAGCTCCCCGTCCGTTGGGATGACGGCTCCGTAGATCATCTTCATCGTCGTGGTCTTCCCGGCCCCGTTGGGTCCTAGGAACCCGTAGCACTCGCCCCGGTACACCTCGAAGTCCACGCCCTTGACCGCCTCGAAGCCGTCGTAGCTCTTCTTGAGCTCCCTGGCTATCAGCGTGGACGTTCGCGACTGGGTTCGGATCAACTCGTGAGCCTCCATCTTCGAGCGTCGAACTCTCCGATTCTACCGGCGGCCACCAGCGCTCCCAATACCGCGAGCGCGAGAGAGAGCCGGTCTTTGTTCTCCGGCACGTTTAACCACGTCGAAGCCCCCGAAGGATGCGGGAGCGGGACATATACTACCCCATCTTGTCCGAACGTCCCGCCGACCGCATCCGAGAGCCTGCCGACGCCGAGCAACTCCTTTATGGCCAGGCCCCCGACCGGAACCACGATCTCCGGTCGCAGGAGCGCGAACTCGCGCAAGAGGTGAGGCCGGCAGTTATCTAACATCCTCCGCCCGGGAACCCTGTCCCCGCCACCCCTCGCTTTCCCCGGGAAGCACCGGGCGAGCGCGGAGAGGTAGATCTCCGCCCGCGATACTCCCGCCTCCGCGAACCACCCCTCCAGCCGCCTGCCGGCCGGGCCCGTAAACGGTAAGCGCGTCTCGACCTCCGTCACACCCGGCGCCTGAGCGACCAGCAGCACCCTCACGTCTTTCTCCACGTCCACGACGGGCGCGTTGGTCCCTCCCGGAAAACACCGCGAACAGCCACGCACCAGCTCCCTGTGCCGCTCTAGAGTCTTCACACTAGCTATCGTAACTTGCCCCCGCCGAACATCTGGTATGTGCGTTCGCAGGGGACCACAATACCCTGTGTCCTTCACAAATCTTAAGGAATCTACGGCGCACCCCCTACCGCCGCCGAAAATCTATTGATAGAATCCGCCGCATGGGTAATCGGTCGCAGATGCGAAAGTTCAGGAAGAGGCGTCAGCGGGCTGGCTTTGCCCTATTGGCCTCTTTAGCCATCATCGTGCTTGGGGTGACATTATTCTTGCGCCTGGATCCGTTCGGTGGGACGAGCGATGTGGCATCGGTAGAGAGGATGGCGGTGCCCATGATCGGGGGCGCTCCCGAGGCCGTATCCGAGGATGCCGGGCAGCCGGAGCAGGCGGCGCCTCGGGAGGAGGGGGCGCAGGAGAGTGCTCATAAGGGCAGTAAACAGCGGGACAGGGAAGTGCAGCCCGCCATCCCGGCTCCTGCCAGCAACGACCTATGGATGACCATCCCCAAGCTCGGGCTCTACGACAACTACGTCGCCAACTCTGACGCCCACTCGGCGCTAGACAGCGGCGCGGCCAAGCGGGTGTCGAGCGAGTTCCCCTGGGAGAACGACTCCAACACCTACATCTCGGCGCACAGGCTGGGTTGGCCTGGCACTGCGAGCGACCACCAGTTCTACAACCTGCCGTTGCTGGGGTATGGGGACAAGATCTACCTCTACGACGCCAACGGGACGACTTACACTTACGAGGTGACGGAGATCTTCGAGGTGTTGCCCAGCGAGACGTGGGTGACTAACGCGGAAGCGGGCAGGGACATGGTCTCGCTGCAGACGTGCATCGAGAACTACGGTGACTACTGGACGATGGGTCCCAACTGGTACGTCAGGTACGTGGTGCGGGCCGACAGGGTGTCCGTAACGCCCGCTTGATGAACGACACGCTGCTTGGGGTAGCTAGTCAGCATGTACCGATATTTTTTGGGGCCTCGCTTGTCAGTATTTCAGCTTTCCCCTTTCTGACACGCTGAAAGCCCTCGAAGTAGGCTTACTGAGAGGCGCGCGCAAGGCGCCGTGCTGAACCAGCGCGCATTGGTATTGACTCCTGCGATGCGCTTTAGCGCGGTTCGTAGACGTCGAAGAGGATCGGCTCGATGCCCTCCTCGCCGACGCCCGTGCGGTACTGGATGTAGCGGGCGCGCTGGAGGTAGGCGAGGGCCGTCTTTGTGCGGTCTCTCAGCTCGGGGATCTCATCCTCCAGCTCGTCGAGTATCACCGAGTCGAGGACGACGTCTTCTTCGTCGTTGTCCTGCCAGATCTCCCAGAGCCTGCGCCAGAGGGTCTCGGTCTCGGGGGTGAGTGGTTCGCGTTCCATCAACTGCCCTCCTGGTGTTTCTTTAGCTCGAAGACTATGTGGGCTATCTCCGGTACGAGGAGCTTCTCGACCGCGAGCCTGACGGCGCTACGCGAGCCGGGGAGGCAGGCGACGAGCTTGGCGCCGACGGCGCCTGCGACCGCGCGGCTGAGGATGGCGGCCGCCCCTATCTCCTCGTAGGAGAGCACGCGGAAGATCTCACCGAATCCGTCGAGCTTCTTGTCCAGCATGCGCTCCACGACCTCGTAGGTCGTGTCGCGGGCCGAGATGCCGGTCCCGCCAGTCGTTATGACGGCGTCGACGTCGGAGCGGGTGAGCAGGTTTACTATCTCGGCCCTGATGCGCGCCGCGTCGTCTTTCACGATGTCCCGTCCGACGACCTCATGGCCGGCGTCGCGCATGAGCTCCTCGATGGTGTCCCCGCCGGTATCGGTCTCGGGTGTGCGGGTGTCGCTTATGGTGAGGACGGCGACCCGGACGTACTCCGGCGCCGACTCCCGGTGCTTGTGGACGCTCTCGCTCAAAGAAGCCCTCCTCCCAGGAAGGGGTTGTGTGCCTGCTCCTCACCGATCGTCGTCTCGGGACCGTGACCGGGAAGCACCCTCGTCTCGTCCGGCAGCGTCATGAGCCTCTCGTCGATGCTGCGCAAGAGTCGCTTCATGTCGCCGCCAAAGAGGTCTGTCCTCCCGAC
>JARDZQ010000089.1 GCA_029240775.1 Rubrobacteraceae bacterium
TCCGTGTGGTGATCGCTTTCATGACGTGTCTCCGCTAATGCCGTAGTTCGGGACTCGTTAAAGCCTCTACCTTATGCCGCAGATCGAGCCACTTCCCCAGGTACGATGCAAGGTGTCGTCGCCGTTCGTGCCGGTGCCAGCAACAGCCCCGTCGCCAACGCTCTTTGAAATCTGGGTCCGTGCCATTCCTCTTGCTCCTTCTCTTGGGGCAGGAGAGGAGCACCCTGCTCACTTATGTGACGTGGGCAGCTTAACCCAGATCAGAGTGCGGTTCATCCCCCAATTGAGTGATTCTTAGCCCGATCCTCGTCATCGGTCCCCGACCATTTCTGTATCTGCGGTCTTCGTCCGGCCGCTGATCCTAGCCCGAAGGCGGGCGACCGGCCGAAGGTCCGGCAAGAAGAAATATCGCACCCTCGATGCAAATCAGGCCAAATCAGGCGCGCACGTTTCTCCAAGCAGCTAGGGCCGGCAGATTTGAGGCCCTTTACCTTCCCTCCTCTCACGGTGGGGCTCAGGATGGGCGAGGCTCTGGGCTTGCGGTGGTCGGATGTGGACCTTGACCCCAGGACGCTGCGCGTCAACAGTCAACTTCAACGCATAAGGGAAAGCGGCGGGCTAGTCTTCAGCGTACCCAAAACGCTTCTCGGCGGACCATAGACCTGCCCCAGAGGGCCCTAGAAGCCCTCAAGTGCCACCGTAAGCGTCGGAAGAACAAGCAGCTCGGCGCGGGCTCCACATGGCAGGATAACGGCCTAGTCTGCTTACGTACTGCTGACAAAGCCCCCGGCACGAACATCGAGGGCTTTTCGTTTCTACGGCTTTTGCAGGTAAAAAAGAGAGCCGACGAGCGGACTCGAACCGCTGACCTGCTCATTACGAGTGATCACTCAGGCGTTGCAGGGGTGTGCAGAGGATTGCAAATGCCGCATATTTAGAGGGGTTTCCTTTCCTTGCCTTGCTGCGTGTTGCACCGTATTGCGTTCCCGGTGGTATCAGAGTGGTATCAAAAGGCCTCAGGGCTATCGGGCGTTTCTGGCATAATAGGACCGGCGCTATGCAGGATCGCGGATACGAACTTCCGAGAAGACCCCTTGCTACGGGGTCGAGTGAATGGATAGCCCGAAAGGTCTTCATTTCTATCGGTAATGTCTCGCCTCCTAGTCGTTGCCTATCACCAGATCGGATCCACGGCGCAAGCCTCTTCGGCTTGTGTCCAGAAGTCCTACGCGTCTATGGCTGCCTCCTCCTCCTCTTGCGCGCGGGTGTCCCCCACCTCCCGGCTAGCGAGCAAGCGCAACAATGCCTGCTCTACCTCTCCCGTGAGCGCGAAGGGAACGTTGTCCCTCGCTGTGCCGATAAGGTAGATCACCATGGTCATTTCCTCCGTGGTTAGCTTCGTGAGCTACTAAGGGGCGGCCTCTACTCCGACGAGGGGATGGCACCGATCTCTTGGAGCAAGCCGAGCGCGTCCCAGTTGGTCCAGCTCTCCGCGATCTTGCCTCCCAAGATCTGGTCGGTCTGGTGACCGGTATGCTTCACCAGCTTGCCGGTGGGAGCCGCGCCCATGATCTCGCCCCGGTGGGTGCCGCTAACCGTGTAGCGGCTCACCACCTTGTCCCCTTCGGCCACCTGATCCTCTATGGTGACCTGAGCATCGGGGAAAGCGCTATGGATCCACTCTATCGATGCCTTCATGTCCTCGGCATGCACTTCTCCGGTCTTGCTGGAGGGATCGTGAAAGACGAAATCGGGGGCCAAAAGTTCATCTACTATGTCCGTATCCCCCCGAACGTACCCTTCGATGAAACGGCGTGAGAGGGCCTTGTTCTCCTCCGACATATGGCTCTTCCTCCTTCCCTTAAGCCCTACTTTTCGCCGTTAGGTGGTCAACAACGGCTGCTCGAAAGGCCGAGCTGGATATCTAGGGTTCGCGTCAGTATAGGACCGAAGGCATGAATGCCCCCTGCGGCTCGTTGTACAATCCCAGGCTCATCAGGATCATTTGCTGAACGATGCGCAAACCTTGCTCCATACACCAGCGCAACGTCTCGCTGTTACGTGTTGGCAGCAGCAAACCGGGTCCCGGGAACCCCGGTGCCGCGCCAATGAGGGCCTTTAGATCTTCGTTACTCTCCCCCACCGTGTGACCAAAGAAGCCGATCATCGTTGTATAGCCGGTGATGCGCCCGCCGTGCTCGACCACCATCGCGGTCCCCTGCCTGACCGCTTCGAGGACTTCCGGTCCTCGGTCGTGACCATGAACTTTGAGACACAACTTGTTGCAAGCATCAAGATCCTCTTCGGTAGCCGAATGGACGGCGTATCCGGGTAATTCCTGCTCGATGGCTGACCCTTGGAGGTTAGATAGAGGCTCACGCGTGTCGAACCCGAGTTTGGTGTAGAGTGCCAGCGAGCGGTTATGATACGCTGTCTGCACCAATCGAACCCCTACGATGCGTCGTTCCCGCGCTCGCTGTAATACATCTTCCATCATCTTTGTGCCGACCGCGACGTTCTGCGCAGCCGGGGCAACGGTAACTGGGCCGACACCAGCAATGATCCCGTTCTCCCAGAGGAAGTTGCTACCGACCACTCGTCCGTCAACTTCGGCCACGACCGAATAGACGTCGTCACGTGACAGCAGTGACGACATTAATCCGCTCGCCATCTCTGGTGAATGGTCAGGGGGAAAGTTGTGCTCCTCAGCGATGACCTTGAACGCCTCATAGCAGATGGAGCCGCAGGTTTCGGCGTCTTCCGGTTCCCCGACTCGTAACCTCAAGCCTGTCGCGTGTATTTGGCTCACCGATGCCTCCTTAGCGCTACTCGATACAATCATCTTCCGGTCTGCTCATCTCTTATTGAAGTCCTTAGTCCACCTCCTTCGTTCTCCCGGCTAAAGTCGGCCTTTCGTTCTGTTGCCAGTGCCAGTCTGCGCTTCGGCACGGCCCTACACCATCCACACCACTCCCACACTACTCCCACAGTCGAAGTGCGGTAGCACTGCAGAAGTGCGCTGACCACCTACGCCGTCTGCTACCATGACTCGTAAGTGGGGAATGGGTAGGAAGTTCACGGTGAAGGGCGTACGCACGACATGACCCAAGAGCCGGATGACCCGTTCGGCGTGCGGCTCAGGCGACTGCGACAGGCGGCCGGCCTCACGCAGGAGGAGTTGGCCTCGAGGGCTGGGCTGACCGCCAAGGGCATCAGCGCCCTCGAGCGCGGCGAGCGGAGGCGTCCTTACCCGCACACCGTACGCTCACTCGCGAATGCTTTGGGCCTGCCCGAGGAGGAGCGCGCCACTCTCATCGCGGCTGTACCGAAGCGGGGCGACGTCGCCCATACCGCCCCAGCGGCTGTGGTTGGATCCACCCTACCGGCGCCGCCCACCCCGCTTGTGGGCCGGGCGCGAGCCTTGGAGGAGGTAGCGGATCTGCTCCTTCGACCGGAGGGTCGGCTGCTCACGCTTACAGGGACCGGCGGCGTCGGCAAGACCCGTCTCGCCATACAAGCGGCGCGAGACGCCGCGGGACTCTTCCCTGACGGCGTGGTGTTCGTCGCCCTCGCGCCGCTGAACGACGCCGAGCTTGTAGTCCCCACCGTCATGCGATCGCTCGGTTTGAGGGAGACCGAGGGCCAAGCGCAGCGCCAAGCCCTGCGTGTCCACCTGCGGGGAAAGCGGCTGCTATTGGTACTCGACAACTTCGAGCACCTGGTGGAGGCGGCATCCGAGGTCGCGGAGCTGGTTGAGTCGTGCCCGGACCTAACGGTGCTTGTCACGAGCCGCACGCCGCTGCACGTTCGGGGCGAGCAGGAGTACCCGGTGCCGCCACTGGCATTACCCACGTCCATCCGCTTCCCGGTTGCGGAAGAGATCATCAACTCGCCCTCCGGTCGCCTCTTCGTAGAACGCGCCCGGGCTGCGTCCCCCTCCTTCGGGGTCAATGAGGGGAACGCAGCGGCGGTAGCATCCATCTGCTGGCGGCTCGGCGGGTTGCCGCTCGCGCTGGAGCTGGCGGCGGCAAAGGTTAGGTTCTTGGATCCAGCAGCGCTGCTCTCGCGGCTGAACCAGGTCCTGTCGATGGGCTGGAGGCGGGACCTCCCCGGGAGGCAAAGGACTATGCGGGCGACGCTGGACTGGAGCTACGGCCTGCTAGGCGAGCACGAGAAAGTGCTGTTCCGACGCCTCTCGGTGTTCGCCGGCGGCTTTGCGCTGGAAGCCGCTGAGGCAGTGGGTACTGCGAGGGGCACCGCTGGCGAGGACGTGTTGGAGCCGTTGGGACGGTTGGTAGAGCAGTCGCTGGTGACGACAGAAGTCTTGGGCGAGGATGATACGCGCTACGGTATGCTCGAGCCGGTAAGACAGTACGCATTCGAGCGACTAGAGGAGAGCGGCGAAGCCAGGACGGTCAGCCGTGGCCATGCCGAGTTCTACCTGGCGTTGGCCGAGCAGGCTCATCCGGAGCTGCGGGGGCCACGGCAGGCAGAATGGTTGGGGCGTCTGGAGCGGGAGAACGGCAACCTCCAGGCCGCCATGGGATGGGCGCTGGCAAACGGCGAGGTCGAGTCCGCCGCGCGCCTGGGATGGGCTCTGTGGGTGTTCTGGTTACTGCGCGGCTACCAGCAGGAGGGCAGCCGGTGGATGCAGGCGCTGCTGGAGCAGGATCCCCCGGCCGCCCTCCGGATGGCTGCCTCAACGGTCGCGGGCACCATGACATACTGGCAGGGCGACTACAAGGCGAGCTACGGGCATCTGCAAGAAAGCTTGGAGTTGGCCAGGAGGGTAGGTGACGCGGATTGCATCGCCCATGCGCTGTATGGCCTCGGCCTTTTAGCCCTTAAGGATCAAGACCTACAGACGGCGAGCTCGTGGATGGAGGAAGCCCTGAGCCTCTACCTCAAGATCCACAACCTTCAGGACGCGTCTACCGTGCGTAGTAGTCTGGGCACCATACTGCTCATCCAGGGTGACCACGACCGAGCCGCCGCGATGATGGAGGAAGGACTCGCGCTCGCGCGTGAGCTGAGCGACGGGCTCAGCATCAACCACGCGCTCTACAACCTGGGCCTGGTTGCCCAGGCACGCGGCGACCACGAGCTGGCGGTTCGCATGTTCGAGGAGGGTGTGGAGCTCTCCGAGGAGATGGGAGATAGGTCGTACCTGGGCTACTTCCTGGAGGGGCTGGCCGTGGTAGCTGGCATGCGGGGGGAAGCGGAGCGCTCGGCACGCCTGTTCGGCACGGTCGAAAGGCTGCTACGAACAGTCGGAGCCCCGGTCTACGATTCCTACAATCCAAATCGCTTTCTCTACGAGCGTACCAAAGCCGCCGTACGCTCCAGGCTGGGCGAGTCGGCCTTCGAGGAGGCGCGGGCCGAAGGGCAAGTGATGAGCTTTGAGAAGGCGGTGGCGTATGCCCTTAAAGCGGAAGAAGCCTCGCCTGCATAAGCAGCGAGCGGGCCCTCAGCGCAGGGTCAGATAGAGAAAGGCAAGACTTTGGAGCCGCACCAGGCGTCGACACGCTGATCTTCGGCTGATCATGGCCCTCTCTGGTTGCGCTCTATCCACATAATGGCTTCGTGAGGGGTATCAAAGGGGGTTCCTAGTGTGGAACTGGGAGCCTCTCTTATTCCGAGTATTTGGCTTAGATAAGCCGATTCAAGAGAGCCGACGAGCGGACTCGAACCGCTTACCCCTGCTCATTACGAGTGATCACTCAGGCGTTGCAGGGGTGTGCACGGACTTGCAGAACCCGCATATCTAAGCCGGTTTCTCTTCCCTCGCTTGCACGCCGGTGCACCGTATTGCGTTCGCAGTGGTATCAGAGTGGTATCAATGGCACCTCGCATCCGGCTAACACTGTCGCCCATGTCTAGTTCTTCGGAGTCCAAATCGGCAAACTTTCCCTTATGCCATTGACCAGTGAACTTCTACCCCGCCGCTCCTTAGTGAATAGTCCAAAGTAGGTCTAACCTCCACCTCCCCTACCTCGCTCTACCATAATGGTTATGCTTATCCGCGCCTGCCATGACGAGCTGGTAAGTAGGTGATAGCTAACGAGGAGTCGTCCTAGGCCCTTCGATCCCCCTCCGTCTTCTACGTACCGCTCATCCCGCAAACCCACGAGCAAATCCCGAGGCGCTCGCCACGGCCCGATCAGCCAGCCCAACGCACGACGCGCTCCAGCAGCCGCTCGGTGTACACTTCCGGGGTGCCTGAGAGCCCATCGGCTAGATGGCCGTCTGGCACAGAACCTTAAGAAAGGCAGGCTCTATGAGCATCGTAATCACCGGAGCATCTGGCCAACTCGGTCGTTTGACCGCCGAACTGGTCTTGGATCGCGTGCCGGCCTCCGAGGTCATCCTCACGACACGCCGGCCCGAGGTGCTCTCCGACTTGGCCGAGCGCGGGGTGAGGATCCAGCAGGCCGACTTCGACCGGCCGGAGACGCTCGCCGAGGCTTTCGCAGGCGGAGAGAACCTTCTGTTGATCAGCACCGACGACCTGAGCCGTCGCGCGGCCCAGCACCGCGCCGCCATCGAGGCGGCCAGGGAGGCAGGCGTGCGTCACGTTGCCTACACGTCCTACCTCAACCCGGTTGAGCAGAACCCGGCCGTCATCACCCCTAGTCACCGGGACACCGAATGGGCACTGCGCGAAAGTGGCCTCGCGTGGACCGCGCTGCGCCACGCCTACTACGCCGAGTACCAGGTTCCTGGCGGCGCGCAGGCGATCGCCACGGGCCAGCTGATCCACAACAATGGGGACGGGAAAACCGCCTACGTCTCACGCGAGGACTGCGCCGCGGCCGCCGCCGCGGTCCTTACCACCGAAGGCCACGAGGACAAA
>JARDZQ010000090.1 GCA_029240775.1 Rubrobacteraceae bacterium
CCACTCCCCGTCTTCGTACTCGGCGTCTCTGCTGTAGGGGCCGTGCTCGGAGAGCTCGGCCTGCACGCGCTCGTCGGCGAGGGCCAGCTTTACGGCCTCGTCCTCGGTGAGCGACGGATAGTCGAGCTCGCCGGCGTTGGAGAGGACATTCAGGCCCTCGACCTCGCCCGAGTCGTCGGCTACGGTCAGGTACGCGATGGGGTCCTCGGCAGCTCCCTCGGTGAGGATGACCCGCCAGGCGTCTGTAGCGACCTCGTAGCCGACGGAGGTCTCGACCGTCGGGCTGGAGTAGAGCTCCTGGAGTCTGGGGACGGAGCTCACCTTCTCCCTGACCTCCGCCTCGCTCATGTCCGGTCCCGGCGCGAAGCCGGTCGCGAGGAGGAGCGCCAGCGCGGCGCAGGCGATGCGTGTCGCTGCCTTCTTCACGCCGGTCTCTTCTCAGGTGCGCCGTCCGGCAACAGGAGCAGCAGGCCCCACAGCAGGACGAGGAGCAGGTTGCGGGCGAGCAGGAGCTCGGGGCCTGGGGACCGGAGGCTCAGGAGGTCGCCGTAGTGAGTGGGGAAGACCTGGGTCGTCAGGTAGCAGGCCGCCAGGAAGACCGCCGAGACGGCGAGGCGAGGGGCGCCGGCCGCGCTCAGAGGAACGAGGGGAAGGAGCCAGACCACGTACTGCGGCGAGAGGACCTTGGAGCCGAGCATGAACGCCAGTATAAGCGCCGCAGCGTAACGTGGGAACGACCTGAAGCCCCCGCGTCGGTACGCAAAGAAGGCCGTTATGAGGAGCAGGATTCCCGTGACGGGCAGGCTCAGGTCGCCCGCGAGTTCGGCGCCTGGCCCCTGGACCTCGAAGGCGCCGTACTCGAAGACCACCCCGCTCACCCAGCCGAGCTGCATCAGGACCGAGGACGAGACGCTCTCCACCTGCACGCCCCGGTCCGCGTGATACGCGAAGCTCTCGGCGAAGGCCTCGCCCCCGAGCAGCAGGGCGGGCACGAAGAAGACCGCGAGGATTCCGAAGAAGACCGCGTACCCGCGCGCCGCCGCGCCCCGGGAGGCCGCCAGCGGCACCGTCGCGAGGGCGGGCACAAGCTTGGCCGCCGTACCGAGGCCCAGCGCGGCGTAGGCGAGGTATCGTCTGCCAAACGAGGCGCAGAGGGCTGCCGTCGCAAGCGAGAGGGCGACGACGGCGTCGTAGCGAATATAGCCCGCCTTGCTCGAGCTCAGAACGGCTGGTGGGACAAAGGCCAGGAGACTGCCGGGCGGGTACTCCAGGAAGAAGTCCCGGTAGGGGATCTCCCCGCGCAGGATCGCCTCGCCGGCGTGGCGGTAGATCCCGAGATCGTTAGAGCCCTCCCTGAGGTCAGGCGCCAGACCGGCTGAGCGGGTGAGAAGCTGCCAGTACAGGAAGCCACCGAGCAGGCTGAGCGGGGCCCCGAAGAGGAGAAGCCCCCTGGAGCTGACCTTCTGAGGGCTGCTCCTCGCTACTCGGATTCCTCCAGCTCCTGGCCGAAGAACTCGGCGAGTGGCTCGAGACCCTCAGGGGCGCCGGTCGCGAGCACCGTATCCCCGCCGCGCAGGCTAAAGGTGTCTCTCGGGCGGTATGTCCAGCGTCCGCCCCGGTTCACCGCGAGTATGAACATGCCCGTCTCCGTCTCGAGCTGCAGGGCGCCCAGAGTCTTGCCGTCGGCGGGGGAGGCGGGTGCGACGGTGAGCTTGATCACCACCTCGTCCGACTCTTCCACGGCCGCCGAGAGGACGGGGTGGATCTCCTCTCCCTTCTCCACCATCCAGACCATCTCCTGGGCGCCGTCGCTGATAGCCTCGGCAGCGATGGCGAGGTGGAGCATGCCCCGAAGGCGCGAGGGGTCTTCGACGTGGGAGGCGGCCAGCAGGATCCAGCGCTCCAGCCGGTAGCGCATCTCGTCCATCTCGTCCTCTATGGCGACGACCTCGCGGGCTAGCCCGGCGTCGTTGTAGAGGAGGGCTGAGTAGGCGAGGCCGACGGCGACCTCCGAGAGGTTCTTCATCTCGATGAGGATGTCCACCGCCCGCTCGAGCTCGGAGAGCCTGCCCCCGTTCTGGGCGGACGCGGGCGCGGCCTCGGTGGGGCGGGCGCCGGCGAGCTCCCTGATCTCCGCCACCCCCTCCGGCGGCCCCTGCACGAAGAGCACATCCCCGGCCCGCAGCACGTCCTCGGGCTCGGCATTGAAGTCCCACTCGTCGTCGCGCCTGATGGCTATGGGGCGCATCCCCGTCTCGATGGGAAGGTCCACCTCGCCCAGAGAGCGCCCGTCCAACGGACTCTCGGCGTGGATGCGCACGCGGGAGGGGATCTCCTCGGCCTCCGGTATATCCTGTAAGAGCTCCGGCGGGATGCCGAGCCTCTTGACCACGATCTTGGCTATGTCGAAGGCGGCGTTGCCGATCTTCTCTATGTCTTGAACGACCTGCAAGATTCCGGCCATCTGTTCGGCGTCGGCGTGGCTCCTGGCGGCGAAGATAGCGAGGCTGCGCATGTCGAAGACGAGGCCGTTGAGACGCCCCTCGAGTCTGAAGACCTCCTCGGAGAGGTCCTCGGAGTTGTAGAAGATCGCCGCGTAGGACAGGTCCACCATCAGCTCCGAGGTATTCTTGGCCTCCACCAGCATGTCCTTGAGGTTTCTCGGGCTAGAGTCGCGCATCCTTCCCAACCTATACCAAATGGAAGACTACGAGTGCAATTATAAGGCTCATGAAGCCGAGCAGGTCCACCGCGGCGGTGATGATCGGGATGCCGTAGGTATCCGGGTCGAGCCCGGCCCGGTAGCTGAGGATGGAGCCGTAGTAGGCCGCGAGCGCCGCGGCGGTCGTGGCTATAAGGCCGGCCAGAGCGCTCACCCCGAGCATCGTGAGGAAGCCGGGGCTGAGCCGACCCGACCCGAGCCCGAGCGCCGCCAGAAGCTGCGGGCTCAGGGCGCCGAGGGCCACGGCCAGCCAGTGGGACGCCCCCCCGATAAAGAGGTAGACGCCGGTCGCGAAGGTGTATATCAGGGTGAAGTCCCTGAACGTGGCGACGGGCGGGAGCCCTCTAGGGGCTAGAAGACCGAGGTGTATCTTGGAGGAGAGACGGCTTGAGAGCATGCCGCCAAGAGCACCGCCCTCCTGCAAGAAAGCCGGCAGGAGGATAAAGAGGGCTGGCAGCGCCACGAAGGTCTCCTTGCGGTCCTCCAGCGCGACGCCGACCAGGATAGTCACCATCCCCGTCATCGCCAGTATCGGCAAACTCTCGGCGAGGATGCGTCTGAGCGACGGCACGCCGACACGGAACGCGGCCACCACGACCCCCACGGCGATGACGATCAGAACCCCCGCGAGAACATTCGAGAAGACAGGGATGCCGATCAGATACGTAGCCGCGACGAGCGCCGGGAGGGTCAGTATGTCGCCGCAGGCTGTGATCATGGGCGCCGCAATGTTGTCCATGTCCCAGCCGCGCGCGACGCTCAGGCGTGCGACGAGGACCGTGATCCCGAGCAATAGCACCCCGGCTATGATCCCCCCGACGGTCGAGATTACGACGTAGTCGAAGACGGAGAGCTCGGTTCTAACCCCGAGGAAGTCGCAGAGTAGCCTCGCCGCGAAGGCCAGGAAGACCCCCGAGACGAGCGAGAGTATCGCCGCGGCCTGCACGTTCTCCGCCAGCACACCCCGCCTCAGGTTGAAGCTGAAGAGTCCAGTCTGTATCGCGGTGGAGAGCCGGCTGCCCATCGCCCCGAAGATAGCGCCCCGCATCCCGATGGCCGCGGGTATGAGGACGGCGAGCCCGACCAGCTGGTCCAGGATGCCGGCGATGCCGGCGAGCGCGATGCCCGCCACGAGCTCCCCCGTAGAGGAGAGGAATAGCGCCGCGAATCCCTGCCGCAGCGACTCCTTTTCCTCCGTGAGGTACCCGTACACTCTGGGCCGGAGGCGCGGGCGCTCCCTGATCCTGCGCCGCACCGCTTCGCCCCCGGCCCGCACGCGGGACCTTCTTTTCTCCGCCTCGGCCACCCTGGTTGTATAGACGCTCGTGCCGGTGTTGTAAAGCGACCCGAGCCCGAGCACGCCTGCTTCGCAGGCTCTCAGCACCCTCCGGCTTTCGCCTCCGCTTGTCAGCACGCATCGGCCCTTTAAGGCCTCGCCTTCAGCACTTGAGCAAAGGCTCGCGTCGGTGATGGCGCCTTGCGCGAAACCGTCGGACATGGCCCGAAAGAAGAAGCTGGACAAGCTGAGAAGTCGCCTGGTGAAGCCTAAGGCGACGTGCTCACAAACAAAAGGCCCCGGGACCTACGAGGTGCGGCAGCCAGAGGGCCGTGAGCACGCCGCCCCCGAACTCGGAGCCCCCGGCCAGGTAGGCTCACGGACGCCTGGGCTTGAGACCGAGCATCTGCATGAACCCGCTGGTGCCCTCTATGCCGGGGCCGTTGAACCACCTGAAGACTTCTGCGCTCCATGCCCCGCCAGCAGCCCTCCGAGCACGAGGCGGAACGACAGCACCGCGAGGTTACGCATTAACTGCTCCTTTGTTCACCGGATGGCTCGTGCCTCCGTCCTGTTCCGTTGACCCTGACGGACCCGCTGAGTACACAGGCAAACTCTGCCCTCCTCTAACGTGCGGCGATCGGCTCCAGACCGGCCTCTATGGCCTCGCGGCGCGGCTCGAGGAACGGCGGAAGCGAGAGCCTCTCACCGAGGTGGTTGGCGTCCTCGTCCGTGGCGAAGCCAGGACCGTCGGTGGCGATCTCGAAGAGCACCCCGCCGGGCTCGCGGAAGTAGATGGAACGGAAGTAGAAGCGGTCTATCTGCGGCGTCACGCCAAGACCGAAGCTCCTGACCCGCTCCCGCCATGCCGCATGCTCCTCATCATCCGGCGTCCGGAAAGCGACGTGGTGAACGCCGCCCCGCCCCAGGCGCGCTACCGGCGCCTCGGGCCTCTCCACGACCAGCACCTCCGACCCGGGCCCGCCCGGCCCGACCTCGAAGACGACGGCGCGCTCATCGCCCCGCTCGTACTCGTCCACCTTCCGGAAGCCGAGCACCTCGGAGAGCACCCACGCCGTGGGCGCGAGATCCCGCACCATAAGCTCCACCGCGCCAAGGCCCCGGATACCGGCCACTCGCGGCACCGGACTGCCCTCCCACGGGATACCACCCGCGACCTTGTTGTCTCCACCATCGTCCACGAGCCGCAGCCGCTGGCCCTCGGGGTCGGTGAAGGCTATGAGGCCGCGACCCCCCCGCTCCTCGACGCCGCCGTGCTCGACGCCGAACTCCGCGAGCCTCTCGGTCCAGAAGTCCAGCGCCTCGCGCCCCGTCACCCTGAGCTCAGTCGCCGAAACCTCGCCCGCGCCCGCGTGGTTGGGCGCAATTCTCAGGTGCGGCCAGTCGAAGAAGGTCACCTCCGTACCCGGCCTCCCCAACTCGTCGCCGTAGAACAGGTGATATGCCGAGACGTCGTCCTGGTTGACCGTCTTTTTTACCAGCCTTAGTCCCAGAACCTCCGTGTAGAACGCAACGTTCTCCGAAGCCTCCGTGGTTACCGCCGTGACGTGATGCAATCCACCGAGCTGCATGGTCGTTCCTCCTGATTGACAACGATTGAGTTTAGTTCTAAACTAATTATGTGTCAAGGGTACGCGACGAGGCATCAAGAGGAGGTCTGAGGAGGCTTGATCTTCTGGCGTGGCTGCGTTTGATGCGAGTCTATCAGAAGGTCGATCGTGCCTCGGCGGACCATTTGAGGGGTTGGGGGCTGAGTGTGGCGCAGTTCGACGTGCTAGCGCGCGTGGGGTCTCAGGCGGGGATCAAGCAGCAGGAGGTCGCAGATTCGCTGCTGGTGACCAAGGGCAACGTCTGCCAGCTACTGGACAGGATGGAGGATCGGGGTTTGATCGTGCGCCGCAGGGAGGGTCGGGCCAACCACCTGTTCCTTACTGAGGCAGGCCGACGGCTGTACGACGAGGCTGTCCCGGCTCAGGAGGCGATGGTCTCCGAGCGCTTCTCGGCTCTCTCCAATGAGGAGCAGGCTCAGCTCCACGAGCTGCTGCGCAAGCTCGACACGTCGCTGGGTTAGCCGCCGTCCGGTACCCGGGGCTCAGGATCTCCGAGAAGGCCGCCGCGCTCGCCGGCGCCTAGCGTTACCATGGTGCTATGAAGCGCGGCACCCACACCTTCCTCCCGACCGAGCGCGTGCACTTCGGTGAGGGGAGCCTGGGACAGATAGAGGAGGAGGCCCGGTCTTCGGATCGTGCCTTTGTCGTTACCGGAAGGTCTCTGTACGAGAACACAGACCTTGTCCGGCGCATCGAGGCGCTGCTCGGCGAGAAGCACGCGGGGACCTTCTCGGGGGTGGGACAGCACACCCCCGGCAGCTCGGTCGAGGAGGCCGCCCGGCAAGCGCGGGGGTCTGACCTCCTGGTGAGCGTTGGGGGCGGGAGCGTCGTAGACGGGACAAAAGCCGTAGCGCGCGAGCTCGGCTACCCGGCGCACGTCGCCGTGCCGACGACGCTCTCCGGGGCGGAGTGGGCACACCGCGTGGGCGTCACAGATGAAGCGTCCGGGCGGAAGCGCGGCTTCTCTGACCCGAAGGCCGTACCGCAGGTCGTGGTACTCGACCCCGAGGCCACGATCTTCACCCCCGAGAAGCTCTGGCTCTCGACGGGCATCCGGGCGCTCGACCACGCCGTGGAGGGCCTGCTCTACGGCGGGGAGCACCCCGTCACGGACGTTACCGGAGCCGAGGGCGCCCGCCGCCTCGTGGCCTATCTGCCGCGCTCCAGAGAGGAACCGGACGATGTCGAAGTACGGGGCAAGCTCCAGGTCGCGGCCTGGCTCGCGTACTTCGGGCCGTTCAACACCCCGATGGGCCTCTCGCATGCGCTGGGGCGCAGGATCGGGGCCAGCTACGGCGTCCCGCACGGCTACACCTCTTGCATCACCCTCGCTCCGAGCCTCGAAGTCGAGAGAAGCAGGGCGCCCGAGGAGCGCTGGCGGAGGCTGGAGGAAGCCCTCGGCGGGGACCCGGCCGAGCGCGTCGCCTCCCTTGTCGAACGGCTACGGTTACCGGGGCGTTTGCGCGAGGTGGGTGTTCCGGAGGAGGATCTGGGGGACATAGCGCGAGACTTCGGCGATCGACGAGAAGACGCGCTCTCCATACTCAGGGCCGCGTACTAGGGATGCTTCTCGCGGCGCTGCCGGACGGCTACGCTGCCCGGGTGCCCACGATCGGCGACGCGGAGACCGTGACGGACCTGATAGCCGAGTGCCGGCTCGCCGTCGGCGACCGTTCCGGGATGACCGTCGAGGAGCTGCTCGGCGACTGGCATGACATCACGCTCTCCGAAGAGGCCGTAGCCGTGGAGGCGCCGGACGGGCGCCTCGCCGCCTACGCGGACGTGCTCAACCGCTCGTACGTCTCGGTCTCCGTCTACGGCTACGTGCACCCCGAGCATCGCCGGCGCGGGCTCGGCACCTTCATCGTCGGCTGGGGCGAGGAGTGGGTGCGCGAGCGTCTGCATCTCGCGCCCTGGGGCGCGCGGGTGGTCGTGCAGCACTACGTCCACACCGCCGACGAGCCCGCCGCGCGCCTGATGGAGAGAATGGATTACACGCCCGTGCGTGGCTACTACCGGATGAGTGTAGAGCTGGACGGGACACCGCCTCAGCCCGAGTGGCCCGAGGGTATCCGAGTGCGCACCTTCGTGCCGGGTCGCGACGAGAAGGTAGTTTACGAGGCGGTCGAGGACGCCTTTTGTGACGTGTGGGGCCGGCCACGCGGGACTTTCGAGCGCTTTCTAGGGTTCACCCGCGTCGAGGGCTTTGACCCCGACCTTTGGTTCGTGGCGGAGAGCAGGGGTGGGATCTCCGGCGTGTGCCTCTGCAAGGTCGT
>JARDZQ010000002.1 GCA_029240775.1 Rubrobacteraceae bacterium
CGTCGAAAAAGACTGCCCACCGCGCTTCCAGGCGACTACGGAACCTATACCCTCGGTACAGCGTTTCTATCGGCTTGATTTCTCTCCCCATAAAGGAATGATAGCGCATTCGTCTGAATTTCTATGTACTATGCGAAGCATTCCGGCCCTGGGGCCTTCTCCGGACCTTCGGCGGCCTTTGTGGGCGATTCTCGCGGCTCAGGCGGGCTCTCACGCGCTGGACACCAGGTGCTATGTTCGTACCGTACTAGTTCCTTCCCATACGTGGTTGACGGGAACATCCCAAAGCATTCGAGCCTACGGCGACGTGTTGGGATGGGCTTACTGGATTATCGGTATTTTGCGATCACCCATACGGCGTGGACTATGCCGGGGATGTAGCCGAGAATCGTAAGCAGAATATTGATCCAAAATTGCTTGCCGATCCCCACCTGCAAGAACACACCTAGGGGTGGGAGCAGTATGGCGATGATGATACGCAGCAAATCCATCAACAGCCTCCCTGTATCGATCCACTTGCTTCCCATTACGCAGACTCCTCACGAAGGTTGCCACCCCGCGACGAATCGGTGCCAATTTCTTGAATCATACAGCACATGAATATCCACTCTAACCCTCCTCGACCAGGATGGCGAACGTCAAGGTAGAGATCTGATGTGCCGCCAGCGCGAGTCCGCCACTTCGGGCCAGAATCCAGAGGTCGAAGTGGCTCTAGGCTAGTGGTGAAGTACTCGTTACCTGCTTACCACTCTCGATACGCGAGCCGTCGCTAGCAACATATTTGTGCACCTTACAAGCGCCTTTTTCACTTCAGCCTGGCCTTACCTTGGGAAGAGAAGATTAACTTGACTGGTTCTAGCTTGTGCCACTTTATTCGACATCCTGCTCACGATCCTCGGCTATATCCCCGGCATGGTCCACGCCGTATGGGTCATCGCAAAGTACTAGAGCGAGTTTGTAGGCTCTGAGCGACGTAGCCTTAGCATGGCGGTTATTTGAAACGTCGAGCCTCTTGCAAGGGGTGCAGGGATATTGCTGATGCCTGTAACGTGAAGCCTCTCGCAGGGATCATCCTCTCTGTGCAAGAGCCGCGCTGTAGATAGGATTCGCTTGCCCCGATCGTAGATTCAGTGAGTGGCTCGTAGTGCCTCGGGGGAGTGGTTTTCTACACCCTTCTGGCGAGCGAGGCAAACTTGGTGTACTGCTCCATCCAGGCAAGCTGCACCTTGCCGGTCGGGCCGTTGCGGTGCTTGCCGACGATGACCTCGGCTATGCCCTTGTCGTCGGAGTCGGGGTTGTAGTACTCGTCACGATACAAAAACATCACCATGTCCGCATCCTGTTCGATGGCTCCGCTGTCTCTGAGATCCGAGAGCAACGGGCGCTTGTCGTGGCGCTGCTCGACGGCTCGGGAGAGCTGCGCGATAGCGAGCACGGGAACGTCGAGGTCGCGGGCGAGTACCTTGAGGCCGCGGCTGATCTCCGCTATCTCCTGCTGGCGGTTCTCGGAGCGGTTCCCCTGCCCGATCATGAGCTGCAGATAGTCCACCACCACAAGCGAGAGCGGTGGCACGCCCCTCGCCTTGAGCTGGCTCGAGAGCCGCCTCACCTTGGCCCGCATCTCCATGAGAGTCACACCAGCGGTGTCGTCGATCCAGATCGGCGCCCGGCTTACCTGCGCGACCCCGCGCACCAGCTTGGGCCAGTCCTCGGCCTTGACGTTGCCGCTCCTCAGAGCCTGCGCCGGGATGCGCGTGGTCTGCGAGATGAGCCGCTGCACGAGCTGCTCCTTGCTCATCTCTAGCGAGAAGATCGCCACCGGCATGTTCTTTTCGCCACTAGCGTGCCAAATCGCATTCAAAGCCATAGCCGTCTTTCCCATCGCCGGTCGCGCGGCGAGGATAACGAGGTCGCTCTTATGGAAGCCGGTGGTGAGGCGGTCGAGGTCTTCGAAGCCGGTCTCGACGCCGGTGACCTCGCCTTCGGCCTCGTAGAGGCGCTGTATCATCTCGAGCGCGCCAGGCGCGAGCTCGGAGACGGGGGCGAGGTGCTCTCTCTGGGTGCGGTTGGAGACGCCGTAGACAAGCTGTTCGGCGGCGTCGAGCGCATTGCCGACGTCCTCCGGCTCCCGGAAGGCATCCTCGGTGATGCGGCTCCCGACGTCGATTATCTCCCTTAACAGAGCCTTGCCGCGTACGATGTCCGCGTACCTGCTCGCGTTGGCCGCCGTGGGCACGCTCTCGACGATCTGGAAGACGTAGGCCCGCCCGCCGACCTTGTCGAACTCCCCGATGGTCCTCAGCTCGTTCGTCAGGGTGAGCTGGTCTATGGGGTCGCCGCGTGAGTATAGGCGCGTCATCGCACCGTAGATGATCCGGTGCACCTCCGAGTAGAAGTCCTCCGCGGTAAGTCGCTCGGCTACCGCCGCGACCGCCGTCTCGGAGACGAGCATGGCGCCAATTACCGCCTTCTCAGCCTCCAAGTCGTGCGGCGGCACACGAGCGGCAGCCTCGCCCGTGAGAACCTCTCGCATCCTCCCTCGCCTCTCCATGGACCCCTCAATATGCAGCAAAAAGGGGCCCGTTACAAGACGGAGCCCCTAATCTTCTGGTCGAGGTTGTGCCTGAAGCTACACCTTACGTAGAGACGCATGTGTAGAGACGTTGCATGCACAACGTCTCTACAATTTCGGCACCACGATCACCTTAACGCTCGCCTCGACGTCGCCGTGGACCTGTACGGGCACCTGGTGGGTACCGAGAGCCTTGATGGGCTCGGGGAGCCGGATGCGACGCCTGTCGAGGTGTATGCCGCGGGCGTTCTCGATCGCGTCGGCGATATTCGCAGCGGTGACCGAGCCGAAGAGCCGCTCGTCCTCACCGGTACGCGCCTCGATAGTGATCACGCTCTTGTTGAGCGTCTCGGCCACCTCTGTGGCCCGCTCGGCCAGGCGCCGGTCGCGCTCCTCGGCCTCCTCCATCTGGCGGCGAGCCTCCTCCAGCTTGCCTGGGGTCGCCACTTCGGCGAGCCCGCGCGGCACCAGGAAGTTGCGCACGTAGCCCCGGCTCACGTCCACGATGTCGCCGCGCTGCCCGATCTTCTCCACGTCCTGCGTAAGGATGACCTGCACCTTCTCTACCCCCTACCGTCCGACCACGTACGGCAAGAGCGCCATCTCGCGGGCGCGCTTGATCGCGGTCGCCGCCTCGCGCTGGTGCTGTGGACAGAGCGCCGTAACCCTGCGGGCACGGATCTTGCCCCTATCCGAGGTGAAGCGCCGCAGCATGTTGTAGTCCTTGTAGTCCACGTAATCAATGTTCTCTTTGCAGAACACGCACGGTTTATTCTTGGCCGGACGCGCTCCGCGATTGAAACCGCCTCTTCTCCTACCCACTCAGATCCTCCTGTTCTCCAGAAATCCTAGCTCGCGGCCTCGGCCGGCTCCGGCAGCGGCTTGTGAGCGTACGTCGGCGGGAGCTTCATGACCATGTGCCGCAGCACGTCGTCGGAGACGCGCAGGATGCGCTTGAGCTCCACGAGAGTGCGCTCGCCGGCGGTGAACTCCATGATCACGTAGTAGCCGTCCGTGCGGTGGTCTATCTCGTAGGCCAGCTTCCTCCGGCCCCAGTGATTCACGTCCCTCGGCTCGCCGCCGGTGCGCTCGATGACCGTGCGAAAACGCGAGATCGTGTTCTCGACCTGCTCCTCGTCGAGCTCGGGGATGATTATGAACATGACTTCGTAGACGTCCAAGTGTGCCTCCTCTGGTCTGGAATCGGCTTCTCAATTGGTAAGAAGCAGGGGCCTATGAAGTTCCTTGAAGAGTCTACCAGTGCGACAAGCTAGTTACAAACCTTGCCGCAGCGTGTCGCTCCTTTCACCGTCCGGCGGGTGGGCGGAGATATACTCTGCGTGTGGAGAACGGGAGCGCCATCGCCGTCGAGACCGTGGGCTTGAGCAAGGTCTACGGCGAGGGCTCAACCACGGTCCACGCGTTAAGAGACGTCTCGCTCGAGTTCCCGGACGGTGAGTTCGCGGCCATCATGGGCCCCTCGGGGTCCGGGAAGAGCACGCTCCTGCACCTCCTCGGCGCCCTCGACAAGCCTTCGTCCGGACGGGTCATCGTGGGCGGCACCGACCTCTCGGGGCTCTCCGACAGGAAGCTGACGCTCCTCAGGCGCGAGCGTATGGGGTTCGTCTTCCAGTTCTTCAACCTCATCCCCACCCTCTCGGCCGAGGAGAACATACTGTTGCCAGCCCTCATCGCCGGCGAGAAGGCCGGCAAGTACGCAGGGAGGCTGGACGAGTTGCTGGATCTTGTCGGCCTGCGTGCCCGGCGGACACATAGGCCGGATGAGCTCTCGGGCGGCGAGCAGCAACGGGTCGCGATAGCGAGGGCCCTGGTGCGGAACCCCGACATCATCTTCGCCGACGAGCCGACCGGAAACCTGGACTCCAGTACGGGCGCGGGGGTGCTGGACCTCCTGAAAGAGTCTGCCGGGCGCTACGACCAGACGATCCTCATGGTCACCCACGACCCGCGGGCTGCCGCCTTCGCCGACCGCGTAGTCTTCCTCTCCGACGGCCGGGTCGTGGACGAAGCTCGCGATCCCGACCCCGAAGGGATCCTGGAGCGCATAAAGAACCTGGAGTCGGCGGGCTGACGGAGCAGAGCTACACCTTCAAGGCGATGAGCGATGAGGAGGCGCGCGAGATCTCCGCCTGGCGCTACGATCCACCCTACGACTTCTACGACGCGACGAACAACCCCGGCGACCTGGACGAGCTGCTCGACCCGCGGCGGCGGGAGGACTCGTATTTCTCGGCGTTCGACGAGAGGGGCGCGCTCGTGGGCTTCTTCCAGTTCGAGAGAAAAGGACGGAGCGTGGAGGTAGGGCTGGGGTTGAGGCCGGATCTCACCGGCATGAGGCTCGGTCTCGGGTTCATGCTGGCGGGCCTCGAGTTCGCGCGGCGCCGCTTCGATCCCGACGGTTTCCAGCTCTCCGTCGCGACGTTCAACGAGCGCGCGATCTCCGTCTACGAGCGCGCCGGCTTCCGGCGAGGCGAGGTCTACGTACACCACACCAACGGCGCCGATTACCCCTTCTTGCTGATGGCGCGAGAGGCATGAGGCTCAGGCGTTTCTCTGGCATCAGCTTGCGCAATCTGCGCGCGCGGGCGCAGCGCACGCTGCTCACGGCGGTCGGCATCGTGCTCGGGGTCGCCATCGTCTTCGGGGTGATAACCCTCTCCGATACCATGGCGAGCACCTTCACGGACCTGTACTCCAGGGCGTTCGGCGCCGCCGACATAACCGTTACCGCTGCCGGAGACAGCGGCACGTTCGACGATAGGGTGGTCGAGGAGGTGCGCGGCTACGAGGGGGTCGAGTCTGCCGCCCCGCGCCTCTCACTGCCAGCGTCCCTCATCCTCGAGACGAAAGGGGATAACGGGCTGCCGGAGGTCCAGACCATGCGCCTCTTCGGCGTCGAGCCCGAGTCGGCGGCGCTCGCGACCGGCTTCGAGCTCACGGAAGGGAGATTCCCCGAGAGCGGCAAGGAGCTCACCCTCGACGGCGGGTCCGCCGAGAGCATCGGGCTGGAGGTCGGGGACAAGGTGACGCTGGGGACGCCGCGGGGGCCCGAGAAGCTGGAGCTGGTCGGGATCTTGAGGGTCCCCGGCGGCTCCTTCGGCGGGTTCGGGTTCGGGATGGCGCCGCTCTCGTACGCGCGGGGGGCCTTCGACGAGCCAGGCCGCATCTCCGGCATCGCCGTCGAGGCGGCGGAAGGGACGCCTGTTACGGACTTGCAGGAGAGGTTGGATCAGGGGCTAGGTGAGGGTCTGCAGGCCCAGCGCTCCGAGACGCGCACACAGGAGATAAGCAGCCAGTTGCAGGGGTTCAGGATCTCGCTCCTCTTCTTCGCCGGGACCGCGCTCTTCGTCGGGGCGTTCCTGGTGTTCAACGCGCTCTCGATGACGATCCTGGAGCGGACGCGGGAGCTGGGGATGCTACGAGCTCTGGGCTCGACGCGGGCCATGATCGCACGCTCCGTCATGACCGAGGCGATCATCCTCGGCCTCATCGGCTCCCTTCTCGGGGTGCTCTTCGGTTACGGCATGGCGAAGGGGCTCGTCTACCTGTTCGGACGCGCCTTCCTCTTCCAGATCACCGCCCTCGTCATCTCACCCTTCGCCCTCGTCTCAGCCATAGTAGTCGGCGTCGCCGTCACGGCCATGGCCGCCCTCTACCCGGCCCTGCGCGCCGGCAGGGTCAGCCCGGTCGAGGCGATGCGAGCCCGCGCCGGCGGAACCGGGAAGAGAAGCTCGCGTATCTGGTCGGTACTGACGACGCTCTTCGGGCTGCTGCTCCTCGGCGTGGGGGCGCCCTGGATCTACTACCTCGCGAAGAACCTCTCCGCGGACCTCGACGGCCTCGTCTACGCCTCGGGGATAGCGGCGGTCATCGGCGCTTTCCTGGGCGTCTCGCTCGTGATCCCGGTCCTCGTTCGTCCTTTGGCCGCCTTTTTCTCGCCCCTCCTGCGGCTCCTCTTCGGCGTCGAGGGGAGGATGGCAGCAGCGAACGCGACGCGCAACACGGGCCGCACCGCGCTGACAGCGTCGGCGCTCATGGTCGGTATCTCGCTCGTCGTGGCTTTCGCCGCTTTGGGAGGGAGCGTGCTCGGCTCGATCCGGACCTACCTCGAGGGCTCCCTGGGCAGCGATTATGTCGTGCAGCCTGCGAGCCAGAACTCCGACGTCACGTTTTCGAAGGCTCTACCAGAGAGGATCTCCCGGGTACCCGGCGTCGAGAGCACGACGAGCCTCGCCTCCACGTTTTTGCGCGACGGCGAGGAGGTGAACCTCGTCTTCGGGGTAGACGAGCGCTACCCGGATATCTTCCGCATCGACTACGTCGTCGGGGGACCGGAGACGTTCGCGAAGCTAGAAGACGGCGGCGCCCTTCTCGGCAAGCAGCTCGCTGAGGCGCGCAAACTCGGCGTCGGCGACGAGGTAAGGCTCCCCACCCCCGAAGGGCCCAAGAGGTACCCGGTGAGAGGGATCCTGGAGAACGACGTCGTCGGCGGCGGGGCAGGCATCTACCTCTCTAGGGAGACACTCGCCCGCGACTTCAACGAGCGAAAGGGCGAGTTCCTCGCCATAAAGGCCGAGCCCGGCACGGACCGCGACTCTCTGACACGCGAGATCAGGACCATCCTGAGAGACTACCCGCAGTTCTCGCTCTACTCGAACGCCGAGTGGAAGGCTCAGATAGAAGGGGACTTCAACCGCCAGTACGTATTCTTCTACGCCATCATGGGCGTCTCTGTCGCCGTCTCCGCCTTCGGGGTGGTGAACACGCTCTCCATGAGCGTCTTCGAGCGTACCCGCGAGATAGGGATACTTCGCGCCGTGGGGACGACGAGGCTCCAGGTCGGACGCCTCGTCATAGACGAAGGCATCGTCATAAGCCTCATCGGGTGCCTCGTAGGCGTCGCCGTCGGCTCCCTTCTCGGTTACCTCTTCGTCCTCGGCTCGGGCGCAGGGGGCTTCGAGGTCGACTTCTTCTACCCCAAAGTCCCCGCTATTGCGGCCCTCCTCGCCGGCCTCTTCATCGGGGTCTTCGCGGGCCTCCTCCCCGCCCGCTCCGCCGCCCGCAAGGGCATCGTCGAGGCCGTCCAGTACGAGTAGAGAATATGGTGGTTCTCGCGCTGGGCGCTATCCGGCGGAACGCTTCTTCGCCTGATCACTCAACGTGCGTACCGGCAACCGCAGGCCGGGGAGAGGGACTACTCTGCTCCAACCGCCTTTCGACGCCCGCGAACAGCCGCAACTGTGGCCAACCCAACCGCTCCGAGCCCGGCTGCACCTCCCGAGGTGTCGGGCAGTGGTTCGCCCACCGGTGTCTGCCCGTCCCCGAGCACCCGCTGGTGCACACTCGCCTTGGAGAGCTGCTTGGTCTCGCTGCAGAGATCTACCTTGAAAGGTTCCTCCTTCCCATAGGCGTAGACGAGGTACTCTTGCCCCTCCTTGAAGGGGTACCCGCAGCTCGCCCCACCACTCGGCGTGCTCACCTCCAAGGTTTCCCGCCGTGGCCCCTTCCACACCTCCGAGACCCGGAGGGTGACCCTGAACGACGATACGCTAGTTCCGAACATCCTCCTGGGCGGGCCCTCCTCGACGTCTAGCACCTCACCGGAGAACACGGCGGACGAGTCCGCCCACCTGGCGAGCACTAGGAATGGAACGCCGCCACGGCAAGAGCAGGCGGAGGCGCAGTCGGGAAGCAAAACCAAGAGGCCTAGGACCACGAGGGCAACCACGGCGACACCAGCGAGCGGTCGAGTGCCATAGTGCTAATGTTCGAAGTCCACATATAGCCTTCTGGATAGATACCGCCCGATGCCGTGCGGGAATGCTCCCGACAGGGATCGGTAGCGACGGCGCCCCTTGGTAGACGTGAGCACGCCGGAACCAGCCGGTACTAGTGGTGTCCGGCATGTTACCGTTTAACAGACTCACAGGCCGAGCGGGAGACGTGCCCTGAAAGAGAGCGAGAAACCGGGACCGATAGCGCCGCCGTGGTGGCCGCTGATAGCCGAGGTGCCGATGGTAGTCGGGGCGGTCTGGTTGTGGTGGGACGTGCGAAGCGGCCTGCCGGGTGTGCTGGTGGGCGGGTTGCCGGGAATACTGCTGCTCGCCACGGGGCTCTCGAATCTGCTCTGGGCCGGAGACGCGCGTATTTTCCACTTCATGTCCCTCGGGGCATTCCTGGGCGTCTTGTTATCTTTCCCCGCCGCCTTCGTGTTCGGACCAGCCGCCGCCGGGGCGCTGCTGCTTCTCTCCACGGTGAGCTTCGTCGCCGCCGGGTACCTCGCCCTCGGGCAGGAGCCGGTACCCCCGGGGGTTCCGGAGCCGAGGATGAGCCTCGGGATGGCGGCGCGGGCGGCGGAGGACGAGCTCTCGATGTGCACCATAGTGCTCACCACGTGGCCGCTCACGGTCGGAAAGCAGGCGGCCCGCATCGGCCGGGAGCTGGACGAGGCCCTCGCCCTCTTCGAAGAGAAGGGTTGGCTAGAAGATCCCGCCCGCTACCACCGGGAGCCGCCGACCCTCGAAGAGGTGAAAGGCGGGGACCGCAGCCACCCTGAGGACCGGTTCGAGCACCTCACCTTCGAGAGCCTCTACGAGCCGTGGGCTGAGGAGCCGGGCCGGGACCGGTGGCTCTCCTACGAGAGAAACCGCACGGCGCACGCGTGGATGCTGAAGCACCCGGGAGAGTCACGCCCGTGGCTCGTGTGCCTGCACGGTATCAGGATGGGCTCCCCACGCCCGGACATCGCGTACTTCCGCCCGGATTACCTACACCGCGAGCTCGGGCTGAACCTGCTGTTCCCCGTCCTGCCGATCCACGGCCCGCGCCGGGTCGGGCCGGTGAGCGGCGACCGCATCCTCTCCGGCGACGCGATGGACTCACTGCACACCGCATCCCAGGTCGTGTGGGATATCCGGCGCCTCATCTGCTGGCTCCGGAACAACGAAGACGCGCCGGCCGTCGGGGTGATCGGTCACTCGTTGGGCGGGTACGCAGCGGCGCTGCTCGCGTGCCTGGAAGAGAGGATCGACTGCGTCCTCGTCGGCAACCCGGCCGTGGACCCGTCGCACCTGTTCTGGCGAAACGCCCTCTCTCTGGCGACGCGCTACCTCAAGACCGCAGGGGTCACGGAGGAGAAGACAGGCGCGTTGGTGCGTCCGATCTCCCCTCTCGTCCTCTATCCTCGGGTCGGACACCGGGCGATCTTCGCGGGCGTCGCTGACCGCGTCGTACCCGCGACCGAGGCGGAGAGCCTGTGGCGCCACTGGGAGAAACCGCGTATCGTCTGGTACCAGGGGACACACCGGGCCTTCCTCGGCACGCCGGAGGGGAGAACACTCGTCGCGACCGCCCTGCGCGAAGCGGGTGTCGTCGCGCCCGGGACCGCGCGGGCGGTCCCGCCCCGCGAGCCCGGCGGGTGAGGGACCGGGCCGGTAGGTTGTAGTCGTCGGGTACGGTAGTATGAAGATAGGGTCAGCTGAGCAAGGGGGTTGAGGATGGGCGTGGGACGTTCGGCGTCGGGCGGAGAGTACGACCTCTCCAACCCGGCAGGTAGCTTCGTCGACGTGGTGCGCAGGGTGGTATTGCAGCCTGTACGGTTCTTCGCCGGCATACCGAGGAGCGGACCCTTGCTCAACCCCCTCATCTTCGCCATTATCTGCATCGAGATATCTGCGATCCTGAGCGCGCTGCTCGTGCTAGCGGGGGTGCAGGAGAACCCGGGCTTCAACCCGAACCCCCAGAACGCCATGCCCTCTGTCTTCATCCCCGGTTCGGCGCTCCTATCCATAATCGTCGCCCCGATATTCGGCGCTATAGGGCTATTCATCGCGGCGGCCATCCAGCAACTGCTCGTCAGGCTCATCGTCGGAGCCAACAACTCGGGCTTCGGGGCGACCTTCAGGGTGGCGACCTACACGCAGGTGACCGGGCTTGTGAACTGGATCCCGATCGTCGGTCCTCTGCTCTCGCTCTACGGCCTGTACCTGGCCATCGTTGGCATCCGTGAGACGCATAACACGACGACGGGGAAGGCCGCGCTCGTCATCCTCATCCCGTTCGCCGTGGTCCTCGTGATAGCCCTGATCGTGCTGGTGGCCGCGGGGATCGCCTTCTTCAGTCAGAGGTGACTTACAGAGCCTTGCGCATAGAGTAGCCCGGTCGCTCGAACCCCCGGCGCTCGTAGAAGCGCAAGGCTCCCTCGCGCTCCCGCCCGCACGCCAGCGCCACGTACACGCACCCCTCACCGCGGGCTATATCCTCGACGTGGTCCATGAGGGTCCCGCCATGTCCCTCGGACCTTGCCTGTTGGGTCACGACGAGATCGTAGAGGTAGAGGTGGCGCTCGTAGTACAGGTTGGTGAGCACCTGCACCCCGGTCGCCGCAACGATACTGCCGGAGGGTTCTCGGACCGCGAAGAGGCGGTAGCCGGCGGGGACCATCTCGGCGAGGAGTTGGAGGTAGCTCCGCTCGTCCAGCTCGCCGTGCAGCTCCCGGATAACCGGGAAAGCCTCCTTGAACTCAGCCTCTGATCGCAACTCCACCACCTCGGCCGGCATCGGCGATCCTCCCGTCGGTGTCCCGACCCCAACTATACCGTCTGGCGCAGCCCACCCTGCAATTACGCCGACGGAGCCCCGGAAGACTCAACGCCCAACCGCGTCAGAACCGCTTCGGCTTCGGCGACGACCTGGTCCACGATCTCCGCCGCCCCCCGTCCTTCCTCTCTGAGCATCCTCAAGCCCTGTCCCGCGAGCAGCGGCGAGTGATCGCCGTCGTTGGCGGCCTGGGCCGCGGCGTAGATGTCGCCCGCAGCGGCCCGTTGCAACGGCCAGGCCAGGGGTTCGGACCCGGCGTCCAGATAATCCTCGACAAAGCGGTTGCGCAGCCCCCTGGCGGGTCGTCCGGTGAAGACGCGGGTCACGACGGTGTCCACCTCCGTAGCCTCGAGCAGACGTCTGCGGTACGCGGGGTGCGCGCCGCTCTCGCGGGCGAGCAGGAAGCGAGTGCCCATCTGGATGCCCGCCGCTCCGAGGGCCAGCGCGGCGACGAGCCCGCGGCCGTCCGAGATCCCACCGGCAGCAACGACAGGGACCCCCACCGCGTCCACGACCTGGGGAATCAAGGCCAGCGTCCCGACGAGCGGCGCCGCGCCATCGGGTCCGAGCTCGACGGTGGAGCGGTGTCCCCCTGCCTCCGCGCCCTGAGCCACCACGGCGTCAACCCCGCCCTGCGCATCACGGACCGCGTCCTCGACGGTAGCGACCATGGACACGACCAGCATGTCCTCGTCGTGCGCCCTCTGGACGAGCTCGCCAGGATCGCCGAGCGCGAGGCTCAGCACCGGCACCCGCTCCTCGAAGAGAACCTCGAGCTGCTCTTCTAGCGGCGGAGGCGATATCCTCAGGTCGGTCTCCCCGCGGGGCAACCCGAACCGCTCCCTGAACCGGTCCAGGAAACGCTGGACGGCAGCCACGTCCTGGCTCCCCGGACCCGGCGGGGCGAGCAGGAAGTTCACCCCGAAGGGCCGGTCCGTCCGCTCCTTTACGGCCCGGATCTCTTCCCGCAGCCGATCCGGCGGCACCCCCGATCCAGCGAGGCAGCCGAACCCTCCCGCGTTCACAACAGCCGAGACCAGCTCGGGCGTCGTCCATCCCCCCGCCATCGGAGCCTGGATCACGGGGTAGCGGACGCCGAGCAGGTCGCACAAAGGGGTCGAAAGAGACGCCGAGGCCATGAGAACCTCCTCCGTTGGGCACCGGGGGCCTTCCTCCGGAGCACGACTTCGCTACTATCCTGACTATATCCGTCCGGACCGCCGGTCGTAGGCCCGACTGGTTATCTCTTTCACACGCACTCCAGTACAGCGCACTTGAGGTAGCAGGTCTCAGGGATAGTCAGGACTTCCGGATGGTCGGCTGCCTGCCCCCGCCACTCATGGACACGCATCTTTCTCCCGGCGTCGGCGGCTGCGGAGCGCAGGGTGTCCTCGAAGAGCTCCCGTGAGAAGTGGTAGGAGCAGGAGCAGGTCAGGAGGACGCCGCCGGGGATCAGCAGCTTCATCGCGCGGAGGTTGATCTCCTTGTATGCTCGCCGCGCCCGCGAAAGATCCCGCCTCGTCTTGGCGAAGGCCGGGGGATCCAGGACGACCATGTCGTAGCCCTCCCCGGCGTCGGAGCGCTCGCGCAACAGGTCGAAGGCCCTGGCCCGGGTGAAGGCGATGTTGGACAAGCCGTTGATCTGCGCGTTGCGGCGCGCCGCCTTGAGCGCGGGGCCGCTCGAGTCTACGACCTCGACCTCTGCGGCGTGGTAAGCGGCGTGCAGGGCAAACCCGCCGGCGTAGGAGAAGACGTCGAGGACCCGGCCAGAGGAATACATTCCGGCGGCGAGGTGGTTCTCGCGCTGGTCCAGGAAGCTGCCCGTCTTCTGCCCGCGCCACAAGTCCGCCTCGTAGCGCACCGGGCCTTCGCGAACGACGACGGTCTCGGGGACCTCGCCCGCGAGGGTCCGCACCCCGGTGTCGAGACCCTCGTGCTTCCTGGAGGCAGAGTCGCCGCGCAGGAGTATCCCGACGGGCGAGAGCAGCTCGCCGAGCGCCCGCACCACCCACTCGAGCCGTCTCTCGACGGCTGCGGAGCCTACCTGGAGAACGAGGTGATCGCCGTAACGGTCCACCACGAGGCCGGGAACGCCATCGGCCTCGGCGTGGAGGATGCGATAGGCGTCACCGTCTATCTCGAGCGAGGCGCGGTAGGCGAGGGCGTGCTGGATCTTGTCCCGGAACCAGTGCTCGTCAATGGGCTCGTCGCCTCGTTCAGCTATGCGCAGTGAGATCTCGCTTCCCGGGTTGTAGAAGGCGCGACCGAGGAAGCTCCCCGCACGGTCGAAGACGGGGACTATGTCGCCCGGCTCCCCCGTGGCCTCTGCCACGTCGGAGCGATAGATCCAGGGGTGCCCCGAGCGGGCGCGCGCGGCGCCTCGCTTACCCACAACGGCGCTTCGCTCCGGGCGTCCCACCTCGCCTGTAAGCCCCTTTACGCTGCTTATCGGTGAACCTCTGTTAGCATCTGCTCCGTATACTTCACTATACCCTCGAGAGGAAGGAGAGAGTTCTGGAAGCGTCGCGAGCGAAGAGGATAGCTGTCGTGGGGGCCGGGATGGGCTCGCTCGCGGCGGCGATCCGGCTCGCCGCCAGGGGCTTCGAGGTGGAGGTCTTCGAGAAGAACGAAGGGCTCGGCGGCCGGATGGGCCGGCTCGAGGAGAGCGGCTTCACCTTCGATACGGGACCCTCCCTCCTCCTCATGACGGACACCTACCGCGAGCTCTTCGCCTCGGCCGGACGCGAGCTCGACGACTACGTCAGGCTCATCCCCCTGGACGGACAGTACCGCGTGAATTTCGGGGACGGGGACTCCTTGACGATTCGGCGTGCGCTTCCAGAGCTGATCAGGGCGCTAGAGCGGATCGAGCCCGGCGTCACCCCGCGCTTCTACCGCTTTCTCGCCGACGCCTGCCAGAAGTACCGCGTGGGCCGCAGCGAGTTCGTCGAGCGGGACTTCGAGGGTGCAAGGGACTTCTTCGGCTTGCGGAACCTGCGTCTTCTCCTGAGAACCAGGGCCCTGAACAACTATTACCGCTCCGTCTCGAGGTTCTTCCGCACGGAGAAGCTGCGGCAGGCCTTCAGCCTGCAGACGATGTACCTGGGGCTCTCGCCGTTCGAGGCGCCCGCCGTCTACTCACTCCTCCCCTACACCGAGCTCGCCGAGGACGGCCTCTGGTTCCCCGAGGGCGGGATGTATTCGTTGATAGAAGCGATGGAGAAGCTCGCGACAGAACTGGGCGTGAGGTTCCACCTGAACAGCCCGGTAGAAAAGGTGGTCCTCTCCAAAGGCAAAGCTACGGGCGTACGGGCGGGCGGGGAGGAGACTGAAGCCGACGCCGTGCTCGTCGGCGCGGACCTCCCCTACGCGTACCGCGAACTGCTGGGCGGAACGGCGGACGGAGACTTCAAGTTCCGCCGGCGCGAGAAGCTCCAGTACACGGCCTCGGCCTTCATGCTCTATCTGGGCATTGACCGCAAACTAGACCACATGCTCCACCACAACTTCTATCTCTCGGGGCGCTACAAGGAGAACTTCGAGGCTATCTTCCGCGATAGGCGTCTGCCGGACGATCCTTCCTTCTACGCCGTCGTACCGTCGAAGACAGAGCCAGATATGGCGCCGCAGGGCAAAGCGAGCCTCTTCGTCCTCGTCCCTGTACCCCACCTCGGGCCGAACGTGGACTGGGAGAGGGAGGGCACGTCGTTCAAAGAGAGGGTCTACGACCTTCTAGAGAGGCGGTGCGGGGTACGGAGGGACTGGGTCGTCTTCGAGAGGGTCAGGACGCCGCTCGACTGGAGAGACGAGTACAACCTGGAGGAGGGGGCGGCCTTCGGGATCGGGCACGGGATCCTGCAGGTCGGGTACTTCAGGCCGCCGATGGTCTCGAAGGCTATCGAGGGTCTTTACTTCGTCGGGGCGAGCACGCGCCCTGGGACGGGCGTGCCGCTCGTCACCATCGGGGCGCGGCTGGTGGCGGAGCGGATCGGGCGCGAGGTGTAGGCCAGTGCGCCTGGACCCTGCCGGCGGTAAGAGGCTCGACGCCGGGCTCTCGCTCGCCGAGAGCTACGAGCTCTGCCGCAGGGCGCAGCGAGCCCATAGCAGGACCTACTACTTCTCCACCCGGCTCTTCCCACCGGAGGTGAGGCCGCACGTTCACGCTCTGTACGCCTTCATGCGCTACGCGGACGAGATCGTGGACAACCCCGGCGCGAAGTCCCTCGAGGAACAACTCTGTGCCCTCGAAGCGTTCGAGGAGGAGACGCTGGCGGCGGTAGCCGGCGAGGAGGTCCCGAACCCCGTACTGCGCGCCTACGCCGACACCGTGCGCGTGCGCGGCATAGACCCTGAGGACATAATCGCCTTCATGAAGAGCATGAAGATGGACACTCGGGTCTTCCGCTACCCGACCTACGAGGACCTGGCAGTCTACACCTACGGCAGCGCCGCCGTCGTCGGCCTGATGATGTGCCGGGTGGTGGGGGTCGCAGACAGGAGGGCCGACGTACACGCCGAGACTCTAGGCGTCGCGATGCAGCTCACCAACTTCCTGCGTGACATTGGTGAGGACTGGCGTCGCGGACGCGTCTACCTGCCGCTCGAAGACCTGGAGCGCTTCGGCTATCTCGAGGCGGACCTGGAGAGAGGCGTCGTGGACGAGCGGTTCGTCGAGCTAATGCGGTTCGAGATCCGGCGCACAAGAAGACTGTACAAGCTCGCAGACGAGGGGATGGGCTTCATCCCGCGCGGGCGAAGGTACCCGGTGATCGTCGCGCGCGAACTCTACGCCGCTATTCTGGACCGAATCGAGGCTCAGGGCTACGACGTCTTCGGGCAACGGGCCGAGACCTCCAGGCTCGGAAAGATCCGGATCGCGGCCTCGAGCGCCGTGCGGAACCCGGGGGAGATCCTCGCCGGTCGTCTCATCCGGCGGGCCGGCGTTGCATCCGCGCGCCCTTCGTGATGTAATTGCTGCTCAAACAGACGCCGGGCGACCGGCGGCGCTCATCGAGAGCGGTGGAGGGACGGGCCCTGAGAAGCCGCGGCAACCGGCCGAGCGAGAGCGAGGCGGCAGGTGCCAACTCCCGCGGAGGAGACTCCGAGAGATGAGTCGAAGCACTAAAGCGACGAAGCCTCTCTCCCCCGCGCGAGCGCGAAGTAGTTGGCGAAGCCAAGAACGGAGAGAGGCTATTTTTTGAGCCCGAACCTCAGAGAACTGCTCGAAGACAGGATCCTCGTCGGCGACGGCGCCGTGGGCACGCTCCTCGGCGAGCGCGGGGTGGGTTTCGGCCACCCCTACGCACGGGCGAACCTCTCGCACCCGGAGATGGTCGCCGGCATCCATGAAGAGTACCTGCGCGCCGGGGCGCGCGTCATCGAGACGAACACCTTCTCGGCCAACCGCTTCAAGCTCGAGACCCACGACCTCGAAGAGCGGGTGCGCGAGGTGAACCTCGCGGGCGCGAGGCTGGCACGGCAGGCGGTGCGAAACGCAGGCGCCGGCGAAGCTCTGGTGCTCGGCGCTATCGGGCCGCTCGGACGCCCGCTCGTCCCCGTAGGGCCCGTGAGCGAAGGTGAGGCGCGGGAGGTCCTCCTAGAGCAGGCCAATGCTCTCCTCGAAGGCGGAGCGGACGCGTTATTGCTCGAGACCTTCACCGACCTCGTGGAGCTCCGGCTCGCGTACGAGGCGGTGCGCTCTCTGGGCGCGCCCGTGCTCGCCTACAAGACCTTTGTGGAGGACGGCGAGACGCTGGCGGAGGGCTTGCCGGGGCGGGCCGCGCGCGAGATCTCCTCGTGGGGAGTGGCCCTCGCCGGCGCCAACTGCACCGTCGGTCCGCAGAGAATGGTAGAGATAGCAGGCCAGATGTCCGCCGAGGCAGGGCCCGTCGCCGCCTTCCCCAACCCCGGTCTCCCCCAGCTGGTGGGGGGTCAGATCCGCTTCTCCCGGGACCTGGACCACTTTGCAGAGTACGGCGTGAGGTTAGCCGAGGTCGGAGCCCGCCTCATAGGCGGCTGCTGCGGCACTACCCCAGAGCACGTGCGCGCCCTCACCCGGGCGCTGGAGGGCTTCGGGGTCGGCACGGACCGGGTTCGGAGGCGGACGGCCTCTGCCGGGGTTCGAGAGCGGGTCGAGATATCGGGGGAGCCGGCGACCGGGTTCGCGGAGAAGTTGCGTTCCGGCTTCGCCGTCACGGTGGAGCTGGATCTCCCGCGCGGCAACGACATCTCGCGCGTCGTCGCGGCGGCCCGGAGCCTGAAGGATCGCGGCGTGGACGCCATAGACATCTCCGACGGGGCACGGGCGCGCCTGCGCATGCACCCGGTGGCCGCGGCGAAGATAGTTCAGGACGAGGCAGGCGTCGAGGTAGTCGCACACCTCTCCTGCCGCGACAGGAACCTCATCGGGTTGCAGGCAGATCTGCTCGGAGCCGCGGCTCTCGGCGTGAAGAACATCCTCGCTGTCACCGGGGACCCGGCCCAGATCGGAGACTACCCCGAGGCTACCTCGGTCTTCGATACCGACTCGGTGGGCCTCGTGCACGTCCTCTCGCGCATGAACGCGGGTGAGGACCTGGCCGGCAACCCCATAGGGGAGCCGCCCGGCTTCCTCGTCGGGGCGGCGTTCAACCCGACAGCCGATGACCTCAGGGATGAGGTGGAGAAGCTCAGGCGCAAGGTCGAGGCTGGCGCCCACGCCTTCTGGACCCAGCCGGTCTTCGAGATCGAGGCGCTGGAGCGGGCGCTGGAACAGATCGGGGAAGTCTGCCTGCTGCTCGGCCTGATGCCGCTCAGGAGCGCGCGCCAGGCCGAGTTCCTGCACCATGAGGTCCCCGGCATAAACATCCCGAAATACGTACGGGAGAAGCTGGCTGCTCTCTCACCCGAAGACGCCCCGAGGTATGGAGTCGAGGTGGCCCAGGGCATCCTGGCCGAAGCGCAGCCGCTTGTAAGCGGCGCCTACATCATGCCGCCCGTGAGCGCCCCGGATCTCGCCGGTGATGTGTTGGAGGCATCAGGTATCAGGCTTCAGGCTTCAGGGCAGGAGATTGGAAGCTGATGCCCGAGACCCGTAGCCTGAAACCTTAGAGAGATTCATGGTCGTGGAACGGACAGTAGCCGAAGAGAGAAGTGCTCGGGTCTCCGAGTTCCGGTCGCTGCTCAAGCAGCGCATCCTAATCCTTGACTGCGCGATGGGGACCATGATCCAGGGCTACCGGCTCGGGGAGGAAGATTACCGGGGGGAACGCTTCGCGGTCCATCACCACGATCTCAAGGGGAACAACGACCTGCTCTGCATTACACAGCCCGATGTGATCCGGAGCATCCACGAGGCGGTGCTCGAGGTCGGCGCGGACATCGTCGAGACGAACACGTTCAACGCTAACGCGATCTCGCAGGCGGACTACGGGACGGAGGACCTCGCCTACGAGATCAATTACGAGGCCGCGCGGCTCGCGCGCGAGGCGGCGGACGGCTTCACCGAACGGACGCCTGAGAAGCCGCGCTTCGTCGCGGGGGCCATCGGACCCACCAACCGCACGGCCTCCCTCTCCCCCGACGTGAACAATCCGAGCTTTCGTAACGTCACCTTCGACGAACTGAGGGAGGCGTACAGGGAAGCGGCCAAGGGACTCGTTGACGGCGGGGCTGACCTCCTGCTCGTCGAGACGATCTTCGACACGTTGAACGCGAAGGCGGCCATCTTCGGGATAAAGGATTTCCTCGAAGAGGAGGGCCTGGAGGTCCCGATCATGATCTCCGGCACCATAACCGACGCGAGCGGTCGCACGCTCTCGGGCCAGACGACGGAGGCTTTCTGGAACTCGGTGTGCCACGCCGACCCTGTAAGCGTCGGCCTGAACTGCGCGCTCGGCTCGAAGGAACTCCGCCAGTACGTTGAGGAGCTCTCGCGGGTAGCTGACGTCCCCGTGAGCGCCTACCCGAACGCCGGGCTCCCCAACGAGTTCGGCGAGTATGACGAGACGCCGGAGATGATGGCCTCGGAGGTCGGCGAGTGGGCTAGAGAAGGCTGGCTGAACATCGTCGGCGGCTGTTGCGGGACCACGCCGGAGCACATAAAGGCCATAGCGGAGGCGGTCTCGAGCTTCCCGCCGCGCGAGGTGCCCGACGTGCCGCGTCTTCTGCGTCTCTCCGGGCTGGAGCCCTGCAACATCGGGCCGGACTCTCTGTTCGTGAACGTCGGGGAGCGCACCAACGTCACGGGCTCCAGGCGGTTCAAGGATCTGATCCTGAACGACGACTACGAGACGGCACTCGAGGTCGCGCGGGGGCAGGTCGAGAACGGCGCCCAGATCATAGACGTCAACATGGACGAGGGGATGCTCGAAGGCGAGGATGCGATGGCGAGGTTCCTGAACCTCATCGCGAGCGAGCCGGACATCTCGCGCGTACCCGTCATGATCGACTCCTCCAAATGGTCGGTTATCGAGACGGGTCTCAAGCGCGTGCAGGGCAAGCCGGTCGTCAACTCCATCAGCCTCAAGGAAGGCGAGGAGGAGTTCGTAAGGCAGGCGAAGCTTCTAAGGAAGTACGGAGCCGCCGTGATCGTGATGGCCTTCGACGAGGAGGGCCAGGCGGATACGAAGGAGCGCAAGGTCGCCGTCTGCAAACGGGCGTACAGGGTACTGACAGAGAGGGTCGGCTTTCCGCCGGAGGACATCATCTTCGACCCCAACGTCTTCGCCATCGCGACCGGGATCGAGGAGCACAATGGCTTCGGGGTAGCGTTCATCGAGGCGGTGCGCGAGATCTCCGGTACCTTGCCATACGCCAAGACCTCGGGTGGCATCTCGAACGTCTCCTTCTCATTCCGGGGCAACGACGCGGTGCGCGAGGCGATCCACGCGGTCTTCCTCTACCACGGTATAGAGGCAGGTCTCACGATGGGCATCGTGAACGCCGGCCAGCTCACCGTCTACGACGAGATAGACGAGGAGCTGCGCGAGGCCGTCGAAGACGTGGTCCTCAACCGCCGCGCCGACGCGACGGAGCGGCTCCTGGCCCTCGCCGAGGAGTACCGTGGCAGAGGCGGGGCGACCCAAGAAGACGAGACGCTCGAGTGGCGGGCGTGGCCCGTCGAGAGGCGCCTCGCGCACGCGCTCGTCAAGGGCATCGCCGACTACGTCGAGGAGGACGTCGAGGAGGCGCGTCAGAGCTACGAGCGGCCCATAGAGGTCATCGAGGGTCCGCTCATGGACGGCATGGACGTCGTGGGGGACCTCTTCGGGTCGGGCCGGATGTTCTTGCCGCAGGTCGTCAAGAGCGCGAGGGTGATGAAGAAAGCCGTTGCGTATCTGATCCCTTACATCGAGGCGGAGAAGGGCGAGGGGCGCAAGCCCAAGGGCACGGTCGTCATGGCGACCGTCAAGGGCGACGTGCACGACATCGGCAAGAACATCGTCGGAGTCGTGTTGCAGTGCAACAACTTCGAGGTGGTTGACCTCGGGGTCATGGTGCCTTCAGCCAGGATCCTCTCTGTAGCCATGGAGAAAGGAGCGGACATGATCGGGCTATCGGGTCTGATCACACCCTCCCTCGACGAGATGGCGCACAATGCTAAGGAGATGCAGCGCGAGGGCTTTGACATCCCGCTCCTGATCGGCGGGGCGACGACCTCCCAGACGCACACGGCGGTCAAGATAGCGCCCAACTACGAAGGTCCGACGGTCCACGTGAAGGACGCCTCGCGCGCCGTCGGCGTCGTCCAGAACCTGGTGAGCGAGAAGAACAGGGCCGGCTACACGGAGAAGATCGCCGCCGAGTACGAGCAGGTGCGCCGCAAGCACGCCGGACGCCGATCGGGCAGGGAGCTGACCACACTGGAACGGGCGAGGGCAAACCGCGCGAGGATCGACTGGGAAAACTATGTCCCCCCGAAGCCTAACGTCCTCGGCGTAGAGGCGTTCGACGATTACCCGCTGGAAGAGATCCGACCCTACATAGACTGGACCCCCTTCTTCCACTCCTGGCAGATGAAGGCGAGCTATCCACGAATACTGGACGATCCCGAGAAGGGCCCCGAAGCCCGCAAGCTATTCGAGGACGCGCAAGCTCTGCTGGACCGCATAGTCGCCGAGAGGTGGCTGCGCGCCCGCGCCGTCGTCGGCCTCTTCCCGGCGAACGCCCTCCCGAACGACGACGTCGAGGTCTACGCCGACGAGTCGCGCTCCTCGGTGTTGACGACCCTCCACTTCCTGCGCCAGCAGAAGACGAAGCCGCCGGGCCGGCCCAACCGCTCTCTGGCGGACTTCGTCGCCTCCAGAGAGATGGGCCTCGAAGACCACGTCGGGCTCTTCGCCGTGACGGTCGGCATCGGCGCCGAGGAGGCGGCGCGGCGCTTCGAGGAGGAGCACGACGACTACAACGCCATCATGGTCAAAGGGCTGGCCGACCGGCTCGCCGAGGCCTTCGCCGAGCACATGCACGAGCGCGTCCGCCAGGAACTCTGGGGCTACGCGAAAGACGAGAAGCTGAATAACGAGGCCCTGATCCGCGAGGAGTATCGGGGCATCCGTCCCGCACCCGGCTATCCTGCCTGCCCCGAGCACACTGAGAAGCGCACCCTCTGGGAACTGCTCGACGTAGAGGAGAACGCAGGCATCGCGCTAACCGAGAGCTGTGCCATGTCGCCGGGCGCGGCAGTCAGCGGCTACTACTTCTCGCACCCGGACTCGACGTACTTCGGCGTCGCCGAGATAGGTCGGGACCAGGTTTCGGACTACGCCTCTCGTAAAGGTATGTCGCTCGCAGAAGCCGAGAGGTGGCTCGCTCCGAACCTGGGCTACTAAACCGAAGGGTAGTCTCCGTTTCCTGAAACCTGTCGCCGGCCCGTCCGTTCGGCGCTCTCCTCCCGGCACCCGTGCACCAGCCGGATGACGATGGAGCCCTCACCAACCGCGGAGGCGGCACGCTTGGTAGATCCGTGCCTCACATCGCCAGCCGCGAAGACGCCGGGGACGCTCGTCTCGAGTAGCAATGGTGCTCGCTCGAGTGGCCAGCCCTCGGGCGCCTGACGGCCGCGCAGCAGATCCGTACCCGTGATGACGTATCCCTTCTCATCACGTTCCAGCTCCCCCGGCAACCAGTCCGTCTGTGGCTCGGCACCGATGAGGGCGAAAAGGGCGGCTGTACGGTCTCGGTGTGGCCGTATGCGGAGTCCTCGCCGTCCACCCGGAGGTCTCGCAGCTTCTCAAGCCCGTCCCTGCGGAGGCCTCGCCCACGACCCCGTAGTCGGCCTCGTAACGCTTCCGCAGCTCGCGCTCGGTCCGCTCGAGACCCCCGGGGTCGTCGCCTACGGCCAGGATCACCGCCCGGAACGCGTGCGGTCGCGGACGACGGTCACACTGTCACACTATCAGCGGGCTGACGTCACGAGCTTCTCGTCTACGTAGCACCACATCCAGTCTTCACCCGGCTCCACTGAGCGGGCGATGGGGTGCGAGGCCTCGTCGGCGTGCCGGTGGGCATGCTTGTTCTTCGAGGAGTCGCAGCACCCCACCTGCCCGCAGGTCATGCACATCCTCAGATGAACCCACGTGTCCCCGAGGGCGATGCACTGCTCGCATCCCTCCGAGCCACGCTCGACGTCGCGTATCCGGTCGGTGTGGCTACACTGTCGGCTCGAGCCAAGCAGCCTCTCAGCGGCGAATTTGATGTTCGATAGCATGCCTATCTTCTCTCGCCTGCCTTCCGGTTCGAGGGTTTACTCACCGCGCCATCTCCCCTTCCAAGAGGTACCCGGCTCTCCCAGTCTTCGAGCCCGCCGGCGTAGCGCAGGACGTTACCGTACCCGCTCGCCGAGGACCATTACCAGCTTGAAGTCATCTCCGCGGTCGAGCTTGTGCATAGGTTGTTCGCGGTCGGTCAATCTCATCCAGGATGCCTCTCGCGCAAGGCCTTTGACAGCGGTTTATTCGAAGTTCACTTTCTCGAAGCCCAGAGAGGTGACGAAGGCGCGGATGCCGTTCTCGGCGTTCTGCTCGGCCTGAGCGAGGATCTCCTCGTCGCGGGCTGCCCCTTCTATCCTGTCCACCGCCCTCGCGCGAGCTTGTTCGACCAGGTCGTCATCGGGCCGAAGGTTCAACGGACCGAAGTCCCTGTCGTAGACCCCGGTCGCCTCTTCGTCGAGGCTGACGGAGAGGATCTCGGGCTCGGGCAGCCGGATGGTGACCGTCTCCCCCTCCACCTTCACATCGTCCCGGCCCAGCGATTCCAGGTCCACACCGGCTTCCACGTCCCCGGCGGCGACGAGCAGAACCTTCTCTCCGGAGAGGATCTGCTCCAGCTCCGTACCGCCACTCTCGCGGGTGACGATCACCGACTCCCTCCAGCGGACGGTGGCGAGCTGGTTGAGGTCCTGGATGCCCTCGACCACCACGGGGCCGGTGGTCGTCTGCGCCGGCTCCTCCTCGAATAACAGCGGCCCGACCACGGGCACGCGCTGCATGAAACTCTGGGTGCTGATAGCGACTCCCAACCCCACGCCGAGCAAGACGATCACGAACGCCAGAACGAGTGTGGTCCCGAACCCTCCACCCTTTTTGCCCACCGCGCCTCCCGAAAATCTCTGGAGGCAAGATTCTAGCACCCGATGAGCCCTCTCACCCTCCGAGGCTCGCAAGGGCTCCTGTCACCTGATGTCCGCGACCTGAAAGCTTCTCTACGCCTGTATGTTGGTGCTGCGCCAGCGGGTGTGATGTCCCAAACCCTCGACCTCGGGGAACTC
>JARDZQ010000091.1 GCA_029240775.1 Rubrobacteraceae bacterium
TGGCGAGGGCGTCGAGGTTGGGCGTCTCGATCCAGGTGTTGCCGTAGGCGCCTACGTGGTCCTTCCTCAGGCTGTCTAGGATGACCAGCACCACGTTGGTGTCGCCGGCGGGGGGCCGGCCGGGCAGGTTAGGCAGGCGTCGGCTCAGATCGCAGCCCGCGCCCAGCAGGGAAGCGCCGAGCGCCCCTGCACCGGCGAGCGCCAGGAACTCTCTGCGGGTAAGCGTGCGGGCTCTGCTCACAACCCCCGGAGGGTACTACGCCGCCACGGGGGGTATCAACCGGGGTGGAGCGTCAGGGCAACCGAAGACGCGATCTTCCCGGTCTGGACCCGGTAGGGCAAGAGGCGGCCGAATCTAGGATAATGACGGCGGGACAGAGCGTCAGGAAGAGAGGTGGTGAATGGCGGAGAGGGAGTTTCGGCTCCCGGGCTCCCCCTACGAGGAGCTCGTGAACATCATCGTGGCCTACGGGACCCGAGACGAGGCGGCGAGGCCCGGCGACGTCAGCAAGCTCGACTCGGTCCACCAGTCGAGCGTCAGCCGCAACAACGGGTTTCTGACCGAGATCGGGGTCCTCCAGGGCGAGACCAAGAAGCTCATCACGCGCCGCGGACGCTCACTCGCGCTCGCGCTCGCGCGCAAGGACAAAGAGGAGATCCGCCGCAACTGGCGCGAGATCGTGGCTACAAATGAGTTCCTGCAGAACGTGGTCGCGGCGGTGAAGCTACGCGAGGGTATGCTCTATCCCACCGTCCAGGCATACGTTGCCCACGCCGCCGGACAGCCTCGCAACAAGCCGGTAATGACCGGGGCTGGGGCCATCGTGGAGATCCTCAAGATCGCCGGGCTCCTCAGGGAGGAGACCGGCGAGCTGGTCGCCACCTTCGATGGGGAGCTGGATGTGGTGGAGGACATCGCGATGGAGGAGCTCTCCACCGAGGAGGAAACAGAGCCCCTACTCTCCGCGACCGTGGAGACCAGCGAGGATCCGGCGGTCAAGATCCACCTCCACGTCCAGTGCACGGCCGACGATCTCGAAGACCTCGCCCCCAGGCTCAGGGCTCTGCTCAGGGAGCTCTCGAACCGCTAGAGCACAGACGGGCCGTCTGCACCGTGCTGTCCACTATCGAGAGCAGATCCGAGAGCTGTATCTCCTCGATCGTCGAGCGCTCCCCCCCTACGTTGACGACCGACAAGGACCCGCACCGCGGGTAGAGCTCGACCCAGTTGGGGGTGCGGGCCTCGACCCGTGCGGTTAGCTGGCTGCACACCACCAGGTCCGGGTCGAGGCGACCCACCTCCCGGTCGAGGTCCTCCTCCTCCGCTTCGAAGACCTCGATGTCCGGGCGGAGCACCCTGAAGGCGGCTGCTATCGCCTCGCGGTAAGACCTCAGCTGGCAGGCCACCAGTACGCGCGAGCGGTTCATAAAGAGGATAATAGCCGCTCCCGAAGACGAACCGCATCACCAATATAGGTGATCTTTTTCTAGCCTTATTGGGCTAGCCGCTCCGCGCGGTCTACCACCGAGAGCTGTAAACTCCTCGATCGCCGAGCGCTCCTCGACGACGCCGGTTACGGAGCGCGGCACGTAGCCCGGGTAGAGCTCGACCCGGACGGGTACGCGCTCGCGCAAGAGCCCGGTGGCCTCGCTGAAGATGACGCGCTCCTTGAGCTCGTGTGTTTCCGCGGTGATCACCTTAACGTTCGGGCGCAGCTGACGAAAGACCTGGGCGATGCTCTCCCGGTAAGCGCGCGGCTCGTACTGGCGCTCTGCCGCGCGGGTTTTCAACGCGGCCGTCCGGCGGCCGGCATCCTTACACCTCGTAGCGGCCGTGATCCCACGGGACGCGGACTAACGTATCTGAACTACGCCGTGGCGCGCCGCGAAGACGAGGGCCTGGAGCCTCGAGTGCACGCCAAGCTTGTGGAGTATGTTCACCATGTGGGTGCGTTCTGTCTCGACGGTGACGTTCAGCTTGTCGGCTATCTCCTTGCTCTCCAACCCTTCGGCGAGGGCCTGGAGCACCTCCCTCTCCCGGGGGGTGAGCCTCTCCACCGCTCGCCGCACCGAGAGTTCCTCCTGGCGCTCGCGGTTGACGAAGCGCAGCATCTCGATGACGTCGCCGGGCGAGAGCAGCGCCTCTCCGGCCTTCAGCCTCCGCACCGCGTCGACTATCTCCTTGATGGGGGTGGACTTGTGCAGCACGCCGGAGGCTCCGGACTCGACCGCGCGTGCGAACCGGGCCGTCTCCAGGCTTGCGCTCAGAACCAGGGTCACCGTACGCGACGAGAGATCCTCGAGCAGGTCGAGCCCGTCCCCGTCCGGGAGAGCGAGGTCGACGATAGCTACCTCCACGTCCTCGAGCGACTGCCTGTCGAGCGCTCGCGCTTCGGCTACCGAGCCCACCTGTCCGACCACCTCGAACTCGGACTCTCTCTCGAGCATGAAGGCCAGGGCCTGGCGAAACGAAGCATGGTCCTCGACGAGCAGGATCCTGGTCCGGTCGTGCCTGACATTATCCTCGATGGCGGCGGCTCCCCTCACTATCTCGTCTCCGACAACGGATTATGCCGTCGGCGTGCCTTCGTCGCCAGAGCGCGGCGACCCAGCCCGATCAGGAAGGTGCTCCTGCCCGTCTCCGGCGACCAGGCGCGAGACGGGGATCTCGAAGCGTACGCGCGTCCCGCCGTCGAGCCCCAACCTCGGGGGTGCTGACCCGCACGTGCTCCGGCTCGTAGCCGCCGCGGTGCAGCTCTCTGAGCAGGAGCAGCGCGTCATGCTCGTAGTCCTCGACGAGCAGCACGCGCAAGGGCTTGCCCGGCCTTCTCAGGAAACCTCCGCCTTTCTCGACGGGGGCGGGGTCCCCTGGCGGTGTCCGCCGTCCAGCGTGAAGTAGAAGGTGGCACCCTCGCCGACCTCGCTCTCGGCCCATACCCTGCCTCCGTGGCGGTGCACGATCCTCGCCACGGTGGCGAGTCCAATGCCGGTCCCCTCGAACTCTTCGGGACCGTGAAGGCGCTGGAACGCCCCGAAGAGCTTGTCTGCGTACCTGGGATCGAACCCCGCCCCGTCGTCGCGCACGTAGTAGACCACGCCCCCACCCCGCTGGGAGATGGCGCCGAACTCTATGGTAGCCTCGTCTTCCTTCTGGGTGAACTTGAAGGCGTTACCGAGCAGGTTCTCGAGCGCCACCGCCACCAGATTGGCGTCTCCGAAGGCTACGACACCCTCCTCGACGATGAACCTCACCTTCCGTTCGGGCTGCGACGCCTCGAGCTTCTGAATAATGCCCGTCGCTACGACGCTCAGGTCGATAACCTCCCTGCGCAACGGGCCCCGGCTCACCCGCGAGAGGTCGAGCAGGTCGTCTATGAGGGTATCCATGTGCTTGCTGGCGGTCCGCACCCGCCCGAGGAAGTCTTCGCCCTCCTCGTCGAGCCTGTCGGCGTAGTCCTCGAGGAGTATCCGGGAGAAGCCGTCTATGCTCCTCAAGGGCGCCCTCAGGTCGTGGGAGACGGAGTAGGAGAAGGCCTCGAGCTCCCCGTTCGCGCTTTCGAGCTCCCGGTTGGCCTCCTCGAGGTCTTTGCTCGCGCGCTCGGCCCGGGTGCGGCTGCGCACCAGCAGCCAGGTGATCCCGAAGAGCAGCAGGCTCACCGCGACGCCGCTGAGCAGCACGAAGAGGGGCAGGTCGCTGCCGGCGTCGTCCTCGAAGCCCGGCAACGTGGCGAAGTAGAGGCTCCACTCGCGCCCGGCCACCTCGAGCCGGCTCTCCTCGGAGAACGAGGCATCTTCGCCGCTCCCGGCCCGCCTTACCCGGTCGCTGTTGTATAGGGGCTGGCTCGAGGCCACGTCCTGGCTGTCGTAGAGCTCGAAGTCTATGGCCGGGTCGAAGCCTCCGCCGAAGACGCCGTCGAGTAGCCCGTCCCACCTGAAGAAGCCGACGACGAACCCCCTCAGGGCGCGCCTCCGCTCCTCGACGGTGCCCTGCGGCTCCCCTTTCTGGTAGACCGGCACGTACACGGCGAAACCGGGTCGCAGGGCGAGGTCGGCGCTCGCGCCCGGGGCGGGCTCGGTGAGCACGTTGACCGTCCCCGTGGCCTGCGGCGAGCCGGTATTCCGCGCCGCGTCCATGGCACTCCTGTGCTCAACCTCGGTGTACACGTCGTAGTTGACCCTCTCCAGGTTGGCCTCGTCTGAGGGGGAAACGAACTTGAGCGGGTAGTATGCGGGACGCTCCCCGCCGGGTTCGAGGTCGGGGCGCAACCCGTCGAGACCCTGCTCCCGCGCCTCCCGGACATAGGCCTCCCTCTCCCCAGGCCCCAGGTACTCCGCGAAACCGAGGGCCTGCAACCCCGTGAGGCGGTCCTCAGTTTCTATGCCCCTGACGTAGCTCTCCCACTCCGCACGGTCGACCGTCCGGCTGGCGTAGAGGAGCCCGCGGGCGCCGAAGATCGCGTCGAGATAGGCCTTGGTGCGTCTCTCTATGGTCTCCTGGGTGGCCTGGGTGGTCTCCTCGAACCGGGACCGGGTCTGCTCCTCGGCGGTCTGGCGCACGTAGTACCAGGCGAGGCCCGTCAGGAGGAGCGACATGAGCAGTACCCCGTAGGCGGGCGCCGCACGGCGCAGGTGGCCCCCCAGACGGAGGACCCCCGACCGCAGCGCGGCGCCGGACCTACCCACCGGAGACCCCGCCAGGGGTCCTGTCCCCGGACCACAAACGGTACGCCACGCGATAAGCGTCTGTGGCAGATAGCCCGGTAGTTGCCGCTCTCATAAACCTACCCCGTTTGCTCGGTTGCCTGATGCAGCGCGGGGAGGGCATCAGGCGAGGGAATGTTACCCGGCGCATGATCTACTCGCAACACTACCGAGGTCCTCCCGGCGAGGGAAGTGGCCCCGCGAGCGCAAGATAGGAGAAGCCCCGGCGCAGGGCCTGCCATACTATCTAACCGCGGGAGCGAACCGGAAGGAGCACCTGATGATCGAGAGCGTGAAGGTCGTGTCGGTCCCAGTGACCGACCAGGAGCGGGCGAAGAACTTCTACGTGGACACTCTGGGCTTCGAGCTCAGGGCTGAAGGGGGCTGGGGAGACGGCATGCGCTGGGTGGAGGTGGCCCCCGAAGACTCGTCCACCTCGCTTACGCTCGTGACCTGGTTCGAGTCGATGCCCCCTGGCTCTCTGCAAGGTCTCGTGCTCTCCACAGACGATATCCACGCCACCCACGAGAAGCTCGCCGCGAAGGGCGCCCGCTTCGACTTCCCGCCCAGAGAGATGCCCGGCGGAACGCAGGCACTCTTCCGCGACCCCGACGGCAACGGGCTGGTGCTCTCGCAACTCCGGTAGAGTCGTTCATGCGTCAGGCGCTACGGCCGGGCGCCGCCCGTCGTGGCTGCCGGGGAGACCCGTAGCGCCACCGCCCGACGCCGAGCATGGCCCGGAAAGAGCGGGTAAGACCCTCGCGGGCCTCGGGGAAGCCACCGCGCAGCCACCGCTCGAGCCCCGCTCCGACCCGCGCGTACTCGCGCTCGAAGTTCGGGTCGCCGTAGCGCCGCGGCAGGCGCGCCAGTTCCGCCTGGCGCACGCGGCACCCGGCGACGAGGGCCTCGAGCCTGCCCTGGGTCTCGCGGTTGAGCCAGATCTCCTGCTGCACGTAGTACCTCTCCAGCTCGTCTATGGAGCTATCTAACTTCTTGGCGGGCAACTCCCCGGTCGGACCGGGCTCGCGGATGTAAGCGAGCGCCGCCTCGAACTCCTCGGCGAGCGAGACGACCAGCAACTGAATGCGCTCGACGACCTCCACGCGGCGCCCATAGCCAACCTCGTGCTCCGTCCTCTTTCTCGCGAAGTAGTACCCGACGAGCCCTCCTATGCCGGCGAACACCAGGTACGATAGAGTACCGGTCGCCAGGTTCAGCAACTGGCCCACCTCTATACTCCCTTGCCCCCCGGCGGATGTACCACGTGGACCGCGCCCCCCTGCACCCGCTCCTCGTGATCCTCGTCCTTGAGCAGCGCCACTACCTCCTCCACCAACAGGAGGTCCCCGTCCTCTATCCTCCCTCCGACCACGCGCCCGCCCCGCCGCGCCAGGAAACGCAGGACAAGCTCCCTCCTCGAGTGTAACGGCTCCACCATCGAACCCCACCCTAGCGCAGCCGACGCTACGTGTCAAACAAATGTTTGGTAAAAAGAGCGAGAAGAAGGCTCCCCTATGTGGGGAGCCTCCGTTGTGGCGGTACCGAAAAGCCCTACTGCGTGGCAGGCACCTTCGTCCTGAAGGTCAGGGCGTCGGCGTCGCGGTCTACGAGGACCGTGTCGCCGGGGTCGAACTCGCCGCCGATGATACGGCTAGAGAGGGGGTTCTCTATGTGACGCCGGATGGCACGGGCCAGGGGCCTAGCGCCGAACTTCGGGTCGTAGCCCTCCTCTGCGAGGAACTCCTTGGCGGCCTGCGTGACCTCTACGGAGACCTTCTGGCTCTCGAGGTGCTTGTTCAAGCGCCTGAGCATGATGTCCACGATCTCGAGCACGTCCCCCTTGCTGAGCGGCTGGAAGACGATGATCTCGTCTATCCGGTTGAGGAACTCGGGCCTGAAGCTGCGCTCCAGCGCTTCCCTCGCGCGCCGCTCGGTCTCGCGGAAGTCCACGCCGTTCTTGGCGGTGAAGCCGAATTGCTTGTCCGAGACCAGGTGCTGGCTGCCCACGTTCGAGGTCATGATGATGACCGTGTTCTCGAAGTTGACCGTCCGGCCCTGGGCGTCCGTCAGGCGGCCGTCG
>JARDZQ010000092.1 GCA_029240775.1 Rubrobacteraceae bacterium
TCGTCCTGTTGAGCTGCGCCTGCTCGAACTCCGACTCGAAGTCGGAGACAGCCCTGAGGCCCTTGACGATCACCTGCGCGCCCCGCTCCCGCGCGAAATCCACGAGCAGTCCGTCCATGAGCTCCACCGAGACGTTCTCGATGTCCGCTGTAACCTTCTCTATCAGCCGGGCCCTCTCGACCGCCGGGAGCACCGGCTTCTTGCGCATATTCGCGCCCACCGCGATCACGACGTGGTCGAAGATCTTCGAAGCCCGCCGGATGATGTCGAGGTGTCCGGCGGTAACGGGATCGAAGCTCCCGGGGCAGACCGCCACGATCATTGTGATCTCCGACCGCTCAAGTATCGTCACGTACGTGCCGCCGTAACGGCGCGTGACTCCTTTCTCGCCCTGTGTACCCGCCGCCGGAGCCTCGCCACTCTCGAGCACCACCCGACCGCCGGGCGCGAGCAGAGCGCCGAGCCGGGAAAGCACGCCTCCGACCTCCGTTGCAGCGATTCTATATGGGGGGTCAGCGAATATCAAATTGAATTGTCGTCCGTCTGTAAGCATCCTATCCAGCACCCGCCCCACGTCCCCCGCGACTACCTCCGCCCTGTCTTGCAGCCGCGTGCGCCGCAAGTTCTCCCGGATGGTAGCCAGGGCACGCCTGTCCTTCTCTACGAAGGCCGCCCGATCGCACCCGCGGCTCAAGGCTTCTATGCCTAGAGAGCCGGTCCCGGCGTAGAGGTCGAGCACGTCGCCCTCGAAGAACTGGCCAAGAGCGTTAAAGACGCTCTCGCGGACGCGGTCCGAGGTCGGGCGGACGCCTCTGGGGACCGGGGCGAGACGCGTCCCGCGCGCCGTGCCGGCGATGACCCTCACTCGCGGAAGAGCCAGTCCACGTCCGCGCCGAGAAGGTCCTTTACCTCGCGCCGTAGCGGCCGGTGGTCGGGCCGCTTGAGCGTGGGGTCATCTGCGACCAGGGCGAAGGCCTCGCGCCGCGCCTCCACCAGGACGTCCATATCGCGCAGGAGCTTTGCGACCTTGAGGTCGGGCATACCGCTCTGGCGGCTCCCGAAGAGCGTCCCCTCGCCTCGGATCGCGAGATCCACTTCGGAGAGCTTGAAGCCGTCCTGGTACTTGGTGAGGGCCTCCAGGCGCTGCTCGGCGTCCTCGGTCTTCGGGTCCGCGAGGAGGAAGCATTTCGGGGGGTGGTGGCCGCGCAGGACCCTTCCACGGAGCTGGTGGAGCTGCGAGAGGCCGAAGCGCTCGGAGCCCTCGATCACGATGGCGCTCGCGTTCGGCACGTCCACGCCAACCTCGACTACGACCGTGGCTACAAGCACCTCTATCTCGCCGGCCCGGAACGCGGCCATGACGGCACGTTTCTCGGTGGCTTTCATGCGTCCGTGCAGAAGGCCGACTCGCCTGTCGGGGAAGATCTCCGCCTCCAGCTCCTCGTGCAGCTCCTCCGCCGCGCGCACGTCCTCGAGCGCCTCCGACTCCTCGACGAGCGGGCAGATGACGTACGCCTGCCGCCCCGCGTCGAGCTCCCGGCGCACCTCGTCGTAAGCGTCGTGACGCTCGGCCAAGCTCACAAGGCGGGTCTCGACGGGCTTGCGGCCCGGCGGCAACTCGTCGATTATCGAGACTTCCAGATCGCCGTACAGGGTAAGTGACAACGTCCTGGGTATGGGGGTGGCGGTCATGATGAGGGTGTCGGGGTGCGTCCGGCCTTTCTCCTTGAACAGGGTCCTCTGGCCCACGCCGAAGCGGTGCTGCTCGTCCACGACCACGACCGAGAGGTCGTCAAACTCGACGCCCTTCTGGATGAGCGCGTGCGTCCCGACGACGATATGGGCTTCGCCGCTCTCTATGGCCCCGAGCGCCGCGCGACGCTCGGGGGTGCTCTGCGAGCCCGTTAGAAGCGTGACATTCACGGGCAGGTGAGCCAGAGCGTTCGAGACCGAGAGGTAGTGCTGCTCGGCGAGCACCTCCGTCGGGGCCATGATGGCGCCCTGTCCGCCGGACTCTACCGCGGTTAGCAACGCGGCGACCGCGACGACCGTCTTGCCGCTGCCGACGTCGCCCTGCAGGAGGCGGCGCATCGGTTTCTCGGAACGCATGTCGGTGAGGACCTCCCCGATCACCCGCTCCTGAGCCGCCGTGAGCCCGAACGGAAGCTCCTTCACGAAGGGGTTGAGCAGGCTGCCGTCCCCCGTGTGTACGGCGCCGACCTGCGTGGCCTCCAGGCGCACCTTGCGGGCGGCGAGGCCGGTCTGGATCAGGAAGAGCTCATGGAAGATAAGGCGCCGCATCGCAGATGCAAGCCACGCCCTATCTGTCGGGAAGTGGACCTCGTGGATGGCGTCGTGCAGGTTGGGGAGGTTGTGGCGCACCAGGACCTCCGCCGGCAGCGGGTCGAGGATGCGGCCAGCGGCGTCGAGCGCGCGGTGGATCAGGGTCCGCATCCTCCTCGCCTGTATTCCCTTGTTGACCGGGTAGACGGGCACGAAGCGCCCGGCATGCGGGCCGGTATCCCCGTCGAGGTCCTCCTCGATGACCTCGATGCTCTTGGCGACGAGCTGGATGCCGTAGCGGCGCTGTACCTCCCCCGAGACTACGACGCGAGTGTCGGGCAACAGCCCTTTAAGCAGCCAGTTTCGCCCCCAGACCGTCGCCGGCAGGTAGCCTGTGCCGTCGTAGAGCTGGACCGAGAAGCCGGGCGAGCGTCCGCGCACCGGCCTGCCCACCGGACGGGTGCTCACCGCGCGTGCGACCACCGTCGCCTTCTCCCCCACGCGCAACTCGGAGATCTTCTTGACGTTCGAGAGGTCTTCGTGACGCGAGGGGTAGTAGGAGACCATCTCGGCGAGCGAGGCCACGCCGAGGTCCCCCAGGGCTGCCTCTATGCGCGGGCCGACGCCGGGCAGCTCGGTTACGGGGCGCGAGCGCAGATCGGCCAGCGTCGTCCTCTCGGGGGGCAGATAAGCCCTCTCGGCGCTAGAGGTGGGCCACGCCATAAGCCCCCGGGCCCACGTGGGAGCCGACGACACCGCCGATCTCGGCGACAAGCTTCTCCTCCACCCCGAGGCTCTCGGCGAGCTCGGAGAGGAGCTCGGGGGCCGCGATGTGTCCGAAGTACAGCGGCTTGCTGGCCTCCGCCGCGGGCCTGACCTCCTCGACGATCGCAGCCATCTGTCGCCCGCGGCCGCGCGTGCGTTTGTGCGGGACCACCTCGCCGTCCTCGATGCTCAGGACGGGCCGGATGTTCAGCGCCGCCCCCATCAGGCGTCGCGCCCTCCCAATGCGCCCGCTCTTCGCCAGGTACTCGAGCGTACCCACGCCGAATAGCACGTTGCAGCGGCCGATGGCGGCCTCGGCTGCGCGCCGCACGTCCTTGAAGTTTCCGCCCTCGTCCACGACCCGCAGCGCCTCCAAGAGGATCAAACCCGACCCCATCTCGGCGCTCCTGGTGTCGAGCACCTCGACGGGCCTCTCTACCATCCCGGCCGCGGAGACTGCCGAGTCGTAGGTGCCGCTAAGCTTGCTCGAGAGGGCGAGGACGAGGATGTGATCGTAGGCCTCCAGCGCCTCGAACGCCTCGACGAAGGTGCCAGGGGCGGGCTGGGAGGTGCTCGGGAACTCGTCGGCGGCGTAGAGCCTGTCGTAGAACTCCGCGTTGGACATGTCGATCTTGTCCCTGTAGCTCTCGTCGGGGCCGAAGTGGAACGTGAGCGGGACCATCCGGAAGTCTGGGCGCTCCAGCACGCCGGGGGCGAGGCTCGTCGTAGAGTCCGTGACGATGGCCGTCGTCACTCGGCCACAATCTGCAGCGGGTAGAGCGGCTGCCCACCGTCTTTGATCTCGATCTCCACGTCCGTGTTCAAGCGTTCTATACCCTCGACAACCCTCTCTGCGGACCTCTCGGTCATCCCGTAGCCCCGCAGAAGCGTGACGATGTCGATGCCGCCCTCGAGCATCTTCTCGACAAGCTTGATGGCGGCGACTTCGACGCCATCTTCGACGGCGACGAGCTCGCCGTCGAGCAGCCCGATGTAGGCGCCTTCCGGCACCTCGCGGCCGTCGATGCGGGCCTCGCGCACGGCCTGCGTAACCTCGGCGCACCGCAGGCCAGCGGTGATCTCGCGCATCTCCTCAACTACCTCCTCGGTCTCGCCCTCCGTATCGAAGCCGACCATCGCGACGAGCCCCGCCGCTATGCTTATCGTACGCACAACGTGGACCTCGGCATCTACCAGTTCGTGCACCTGCTCCGCGGTGGGCACGATATTCTTGTTGTTGGGCAGGAGGATGACAGAGCTGGCGCCGGTGCTCTCCACCGCCCGTGCGAAGTCTTCGGCGCTCGGGTTGGCCCCCTGGCCCCCCTCTATCACCACGGCCCCCATCTGCTCAAAGAGCTTGCGGCTCCCCTCGCCCCGGCTCGCCGCCACGACCGCGAGGTCTCTCTCCCCCGCTTCGGCGGCGTCTTCGCCGCGCGACCGCACCTGCGCCTCCATATCGTCAACCTTGACGCCCGAGAGCCTGCCGAATCTACCCGCATATGAGAGCGTCTCGCCCGGGTCCTGGGTGTGCACGTGGACCTTGACGAGGTCGTCGTCCGAGACGAGGAGCACGCTCCTGCCCGACGAGTAGATGCGCTCCTCGAACTCCCGCGCGTCGCCCGAGAAGCCCGTCACGACGAACTCCGTGCAGTAGCCCCAGGCCTCTTCTTCGGCGTGGATCGCCGCGAGGTTCGGGGCGGCGCTCTCTTCTTCCTCGAAGGTGTCCTCGATCCCCTCTCCGCTCACGCAGGCGTACAGACCGTCGAGGATCACCGCGACCCCCAGGCCACCGGCGTCCACGACCCCCGCCTCGCGCAGAACGTCGAGGAGCTCCGGGGTGCGCCGGACGGAAGCGTGGGCCTCCGTAGTGGCCGCCAGGACGACGGCCGCGAGGTCGGCTTCCTCGTCGGCGCTCGCCTCGGCGCTCGCCGCGCGGGCGGCGTCCTTTATGACGGTAAGCATCGTACCCTCGACAGGCTCGCGAACCGAGGCGTATGAGCGCTCCCTCGCCCCTTCCAGCGCGGCGGCGAAGGCTTCGGCGCTCACGGAGTCCCGCTTCGCCAGTACCTCGCAAGCGCCCCGGATCATCTGCGACAGGATGACCCCGGAGTTCCCCCTCGCGCCCATGAGCGCGGCGCGGGCGGCGGCCCTGGTAGCGTCCTCGAGCCCCTCGTAGGTCTTGTCCCGCGTCTCTTTGACGATGGATTCCAGGGTAAGGAGCATATTAGTACCCGTATCACCGTCCGGGACCGGGTACACGTTGAGCGCGTCTATCCTGGCAACCTGGCTTTTGAGCGCCGCGTGCGCCGTGGCCACCAGGGAGTCTATCCTCACCGCCATAGCCTCAGACCTTTCACCCTGCGCTCCGAGATCACGCTCCCGGCACGCGGCCTCGCGGGAGCCCGTAAGCCCTACACCGTGTTTCGCCCGAGAATCTGGTACAATCTCCGCCCGATACCCGCCGACGGCGCCGCGCGAGCGGGGCCGCCCGGGTCCCCAAATCCGACCGGTATCCTAGCACAGGAGAACTATCGTGGCTAAAGTCTGTTATTCGTGCGGGAAGAAGCCAAGCTTCGGCAACGCCCGGAGCCACTCTTTAAGGGCGACGCGCCGCCGCTGGAACCCGAACCTTCAGAAGGTGCGCATCCAGGAGGGCACGGCTGCCAAGCGCGTGTGGATCTGCACCTCGTGCCTGAAGGGCTTCAAGGTCCAGAAGGCACAGACCTCGGCGCCCGTCCCTGAGAGCGTCTAGCTTTCAGCACGCTCAGGCTTCGCCTAGGCTCTCAGCACGCAACGCGCTTTTAGGGCTTCGCTTGTCTGCACGCTTTGGGCCTTTATAAGGCCCTGGTCCACTACAATCACGTCCAACTGAGCCCCCGGCGCGCCAGCATCTAGCCTCCACCCCGCCGGGGCTTTCTGCATGGGCGGGGCTAAGAAAGACAGCTGTGTGGGCGTCACAGTGCCCCGCCCGGTCTGCACACTACCCGGCAGCGATGAATTTGCGATGAATCGTCCTACCATCGGGGTTCACGTACTAACCCCGAACGTGGCATAGCACCGGTCCGAACTGCCCTGGGCAGTGGTGCGCTGTGGCACATCCGATGGGTACTATGGGGAAAATGTGCCCCACCCAAATCGGGGGATGCATGCCGCATATGATCGAGGCTACGCGGACTTCCGAGAACACCCACCCTCTGAGACTGTCTGAAAAGTGGTTGAAGGAGTTTCGTTGGCGGGTCTTTATGGCAGGCCTTGAACAATTGCGCCAATCTACCCGAGGTGGCACCATGACAGAGGGCAGCGCTCAGCCGCCGGGATGTCTAAAGCGGAGGAGAAGGTTTGGCTGCTGGCCCAGATAACGTCGCGACTGAACTAATCGGTCGCCTCGAACGAGCCTGGAATGAGGCCGATGGCCTGGCGTTCGGCGAACCCTTCGCCGCCGACGCCGACTTCGTCGATATTCGGGGGGAGCACCATCGCGGCCAGGAAGCGATCGCGGCCGGGCACCAGGCCATCTTCGACCCGGTCTACAAGGGCAGCAGCACCGATTACGAGCTGATTCAGGTCAGGGAGCTTTCGGCCGGTGTGATCGTAGCCCACGCCACGGGGGTTCTTAGAGCCCCGTCGGGCCCCCCTCGCCGGCGAGCATAGCGCGGTGCAGAGTTTGGTCCTGGTTCGGGGTGATGACGGGTGGAAGATAGCTAGTTTCCACAATACGCTCGTAGCGCCAC
>JARDZQ010000093.1 GCA_029240775.1 Rubrobacteraceae bacterium
ACCTTCGGACCGACCTGCCCGAAGCGGGCGTTGTCCGCGGCGATGGTGAGGTCGCAGATCACGTGCAGCACGTGGCCCCCGCCGACCGCGTATCCGGCGACCATCGCCACCACCGGCTTGGGGCAACGCCGGATCTGGACGTGCAAATCCGTAATGTGGAAGCGCCCGACCGACGCGCCGCCGGGGGTGCGCCGCGGGTCGTCCGGGTCTTCAAGGTACCCCGCGTCCCCGCGCACCTTCTGGTCTCCACCGGAGCAGAACGCCTCGGGCCCCTCCCCGGTCAGGATGATGACGCCCACCTCGTTGTCTTCGCGAGCGTCCTCGAGAGCCCGTTGCATCTCCATTACCGTCAGAGGACGGAAGGCATTCCGTACATGGGGACGGTTTATGGTGATCTTCGCGATCCCCTCCGCCTTGTGATACCCGATGTCCTCGAACTCTCCGGCTGCTTGCCACGTGAAATCAGTCATGGTGGGGATTATAGGGTCTGCGATGATTCGTGCAGTCACGCCGCATACGCCGGCAAGGTTTTAGTGGCCAGACGGCGTCTAGCAGGTCTCCCCGGCTACAGGTCCAGCACCGTCCGGATGCCGTCGTCTACCAGCAGCATCACGCCACCGGAGAGTCGACCGATACGCTCTGTCAGAAACGCCTTATCGAGGGTGACGATCTGCGACACGTTCACCACCGAGTCTCTGGGTAGCCTCGTGTCTCCGGCCGTGATCAGCACGTTTCCCGGCGCTGGTGCCAGACGAAGGTTCGTTGTCAGCACCACTGCAACCACGGTGCGGATGCGGCTCCGGTTGAAGTCGTCAGACTGGACGACCACCACGGGTCGCCGGTAACCAGGCTCGGACGCCGAAGGCTCCGGCAGCTCAGCCCACCAGATCTCGCCACGCCGAATTACCACTCATCCCTGGGCAACACGCGTGTCTGCAAGCGTGCGATGACCGGATCCAGCTCGCTCGGCTCGGCGCCGTAGACCTCGTCGAGCCGCTCGGTGATACCCTGGCCACGGCGTTCTTGCAAGTAATGGCGGAGCGCAGTCACATATAACTCACTACGCGACATGCCCTCCCTCCCCGCAAACCGTTCGGCGGCCTCGAAGAGATCGTCCGGTATAGAGATGGCAGTCTTCATTACCATGAGTATAACCGCGGTTATACTAGACCGCAAGATCGTGCGCCGTCCAAAAGCATCTTTGGATCTAGGGAGGTTCGCTGTACCTTTACCTGGACGTGCACCCGCAGACGTACAGGAGCCTCGCCGACGCCCGGGACTTCATGCGGCACGCCTACGGGCGGCAGATCAAGCTGCCTGACATCTCGGCGCAGGCGAACCTCTCCCCCTACCACTTCCTTCGCGTTCACAAGCTAGCCTACGGGGAGACCCCGCACGAGTTCCTGACGCGCCTGCGCATCGAGCGGGCGAAGACGCTGCTGGCGCGGGGGAGCCACAACGTCACCGAGGCGTGTTTCGAGGTAGGGTTCTCCAGCCTGGGGAGCTTTAGTGTGCTGTTCAACCGGCAAGTGGGCGTATCTCCCTCCGAGTACCGGCGCCTCGTCAGGTCGGTGGTCGCCGTCCCGAGGACGGTCCGTCCTCTGTTCGTTCCCTCGTGCTACTTCGCGATGCTCTGCGGGGACCCCGGCGCGGGATAACCGCAAGTTTCGAGAAGCGAGTTGCGGGCTGGGGGTGCTATCTTCGGGTCGAAGCCACAACCGGGAGGAGAGCCGTGATCCAGCGCCAGAGCCACTCGACGGTATACGTGATCGACCAGCAGGAGTCCCTCGAGTTCTACCAGGACACCCTGGGCTTCGAGGTCCGCACCGACGTGCCCATGACAGAAGAGGGCGGTATTCGCTGGGTGACCCTGAGCCCCAAAGGGCAGCCGGACCTCGAGATCATCCTCGCCCCCATAACCCCCGGGCCGATGTTCGACGCGGAGACGGCCGAGCAGATGAAGGCGCTGGTCCGCGGAGGGGCGCTCGGCGTCGGCGTGTTCGAGACCGACGACATCCACAACGACTACGAGCGTCTGAGCAGGCGGGGCGTCGAGTTCCTGTCGCCGCCCGAGGAGAGATTCTACGGCATCGAAGCCCTCGTGAAGGACAACTCGGGGAACTGGTTCAGCCTCACCCAGCGCAAGAATTGAGAGGCCTCTACCGAGTATCCAGAAAGCGCTTCAGCAGAGCAAGATACTCTTCCGGGCTTTCGAGGTGGACGTTGTGCCCGGCACCGGGGACGACGGCGGCCCGGATGCGGGGGCTGAGGGACGCCATGCGAGTGGAGATCCCGACGTGCCTCTCGTCGAGGTCCCCGGCGACCGCGAGCGCTGGAACCTGTAGAGCTCCGAGCTCGTCCCACAGCGAGGGTTGATTCCCAATCCCCAGGCCCCTGAGCGAGCGCGCGAGCTCCCCCCTATCGTTGCGCATCCGTGCCTCGATAGTCTCTCGCAGTAACCCCTCGCGCCGCGCGAGCGACGCGAAGAGCGGCTGCCGGTACCAGTTTTTCAGGAAGCTCGCGAGGTCACCCGACTCGAGGCGACGCGCCCTCTCCTCGTCGGCTTTGCGCCTCGCCCGTCGCTCCGCCGGCTCCTCGATCCCCGGCGAAGCAGACTCCAGGCAGAGACACGAACACCGCTCCGGGCGGCGCAGCGCGAGGTAGAGGGCGAGCCGCCCGCCCATCGAGTAGCCGACGAGTGCAGCTCGTGTGATCCCGAGCTCGTCGAGTAGATCCAGCAGCGCCCGCGTCGTCCCTTCGATGGTGTAGGCATCCGGCGGCAGGGCGAGCGAGGAGCCGTGTCCTGGTAGGTCTGGAGCTACGCAGTAGAAATGTTCATCGAGGACTGAGATTTCGCTCGCCCAGTCGGCGCCCGAACCCATGAAGCCGTGCAAGAACAGGATGGCCGGAAGGCGAGGATCGCCGGCAAAAGTGTGATCCAACCCGCTCACGGGCGCCGCTCGGAATGAGGACCGGAACTAATGAGCGAAAAGAGATGGGATCACTCGTTGGTCCACTTGAGTTGAAACTCGAGCTCCTCTTCGTCCCCCTCCCGTTCGTGCTCGACGTTGAACTCGGCGCGGGCGGGCACGTAGACCCTCTCCCCTGCCACCTGTATCTCGAACCTCTCGCCCGTCTCGAGGGCGTCGGCCAGCCTGCGCAACTTCGCCACGAACTCGGACGTGGAGTAGACCTTCTCGACGTCTCTGTCTCGTTTTTCGCTCATGGGCTCCCCTCGTGTTGGTGGAGATCTGCCTCCATATCCTATCTGGTGCGAAGCGTAGCGCCAAACCCCCGGATCAGGAAGAGGGTCTCACGCAAACTTCGGACACGCCGTTTCAGCGCCTCGGCTGCGAAATCTCCGATAATAGTCTCCGATGCAGCTCCACGTTCTCCGCGCGATCGGTACGAACCTCGATCAGGGTCGGCCCATTCCGTTCACAGGCTGCGCGGTACGTCTCGATGACCTTTGCCGCCGAGCGGGGATGCTCGTAATGCAGGCTGAACATCGCTGCGGCGTGCTCGAAGCTCAGTCCCTGCGGCGTACCGAAGTAAGGCTCGAAGAAGGCTTTGTGGCGGGCGACGGGGAGGAATGAGAAGATCGCGCCGCCGTCGTTGTTGAGGACGACGACCGTCACGGGGAGGCCGCGCAGCAGGGCGAGCGAGTTGAGGTCGTGCAGCAGCGCGAGGTCCCCCATGAGGAGGGTGACGGGCCGCCCCGAACCGCGCGCGAACCCGGCGGCGGTGGCGACCGTGCCATCTATGCCGCTCGCGCCCCTGTTGGCGGCTACCGGGGCGGGAGCGCCGTCGGACGCCGCGAAGGTGTCGAGGTCCCGTACCGGCATGCTGCTCGCGACGCACAGGGCGTGCCCTTCGGGGATGTGCCGCGAGACGAGACGCGCGACCAGTGGCTCGTTCAGGTTTCCGGTCTCCTCCAAGACCCGGTCCAGGTAGCCATCCACCCGCTCCGAGGCCTCACGCCAGCTCGCCGTCCACGACGCGGCGGCCGCCGGAGGGTGTCGTTCGGCGGCCTGCGCGAGCGCGGTGCAGAGATCCACGACATCAGCCTCGACGCTGTGCGTCACCCTGTGGCCGGGATCCAGGCGAAACGGGTTCTCGCGCACGACGACGTAGGGATCGGGCCGGGTCGTGGCGAGGAACCTCTCGAGCCGCTTGGAGAGAGAGCGCCCACCGAAATGGAGCACCGCGCCCGGGGTGTGTGCCTCCTCGAAGCTGTCGCTCGCCAGCAGCGCGTCGTGGTACTGAACGAGGTTCTTCGAGGCCGCGCCGAGCCGGAGCTGGGAGCCCACATCCGGCAGGAGCGGCCAGCCTAAAGAGTCGGCAAGGCGCAGCACGGCCTCGCCGTGCTTTCTCGAAGGGAGACGTCCTGCGACGACGAGGCCCCGCTCCACCGGACGGAGCGCCTCCCAGAGACCTTCGACTTCGTCGGGGTCCAAGGCTGGCTTCGTGGCGGCGTACCTGGTGTACGGTCCTCCGCTCTCTCTCCAGCGGGCCGGAGCGGCGAGTTCTTCACCGGGCGCTTCGTCCGGGCCGGGGAGGAACGGTTCGCGGAACATCAGGTTCAGGTGAACGGGACCGCTGGGGGATCGGCGGGCGCGGTAGACGGCCTGATCTACGGTCGTGAGAACAATCGCGGGGTCCACGGACTCGTCAGGGGCGGGCAGGTCGAAGCGCCAGCGGACGTAGTCGCCGAAGATCTCCGGCTGGTCTATCGTCTGGTTCGCGCCCGTCTGCCGCAGCTCGGGCGGACGGTCGGCGGTCAGCAGGACCATGGGCACGCCGTCTGTCGCTGCCTCGACGACCGCCGGAAGGCCGTTGGCTACCGCCGTGCCTGAGGTCGTGATCCAGGCCGCAGGGCGTCCGGTGGCGCGCGCGTAGCCCACGGCGGCGAAGGCGGTGCCTCGCTCGTCGAAGTGGACAAGGCTTCTGACTCTCTCGTTCGCCGCGAGCGCCGCGACGAGGGGGGTTGAGCGAGAGCCCGGCGCGACGCAGAAGAAGTCCACGCCGTTGCGGGCGAGCTCCTCGACGAGGAGGGTGGCCCAGAGGAGGTTAGCGCGCGGCGTGGGGGGCCGGGTCAAACCCGAATATCCCGGTGAAGTCGCCGATCTTCTGCTCGACCTCCGCCCACTCGGCCTCGTACACGGAGCCCTCGACGATCCCAGCCCCCGAGAACAAAGAGAGGCTTCTCCCTCGGACGAGCCCGGAGCGGATGCCGACGGCGAACTCGGCCTCATTGGCCCCGATCCAGCCCACAGGGCCAGCGTACCATCCCCGATCGAAGGGCTCGGCGGCCCGGATCTCCGCGAGGGCCTCCTCCTTGGGGTACCCCCCTACCGCGGGCGTGGGGTGCAGCGCCCGCAGGATCTCAGGGTCCGTAACTCCCTCGCGCAAGACCCCGCGCACACGCGAGACGAGGTGACGCCTGCTCGCCGTCTTCATCTCGGAGGCGCCACCCTCGACCTCGAGCTCGTCGCAGAGCGGCCCGAGCGCCTCGCCGATGCCGACCCGGACGTGGTCGTGCTCGGCCTTGTCTTTCTCGCTGCGGAGCAGGTCGTCGCGCAGCTCGTCGTCGTCGGCCTCGGAGGCGCCGCGCGGCCTGGTCCCCGCCACAGCCTCGCTCTCTATGAGATAGCCCTCGCGGCGGAAGAGCCGCTCGGGCGAGGCACCAACGAAGGCCACACCCGCCTCTGGCTCGACGTAGAAGTGGAAGCAGCCCGGCGTCGCCTCCTCCAACCTCTCGGCGAGCAGGGCCGCGTCTAGCTCCTCCGCGAAGCCAAACTCCGTCCGGCGGGCGAGCACCACCTTATCCAGTCGTCCCTCCGAGAACGCCGCGAGCGCCCGCTCCACGTTGAGCCGCCAGCCCTCCCGGTCGGGATGATCGGTGCGAGAGACCGGCTCGGCCAGGGTGTCGCCGGAGGCATCCTGCGAGAAGGAGAGGCGCTCCACCTCCTCCAGTATCTCCGTATGCCTTTGCGTGTCGCGCGGGAGCACGAGGTTACATACCAGCATCGCCTCGCAGTCTCCGGTATGCAACTCGAAGCGCGGCAGGACGAACCGGTAAGCGCCGAACGGAGCCCATTCCGCGTCAGGCTCGCGCAGAGGGTCGAAGCGGAGCCCGCCGTAGTAGCGAGCTTCCGCGTCGCCCGAGGAGAGGAGAGCGCTGAGATGCTTGCGCAGCGCCTCAGCGCTCTCCGGGGCATCTCCTTCCTGCAGGTCCGCCACCCCGACGGCGGCGCGTGCGCTCTGACCTCCGCGTCCGGACCAGTACACCTTCGGCAGGAGCGATTGCGCCCGCAGCCACCGGAGCAGCGCCACCTGCCCCACCGGCACCGCGAGACGCACCACCCGCTCGGTGATCACTGGGGCGTCCCCGGCCTCCGAGAGCGTGCGGCTGATCCGCTCCGCGAGCAGCCAGCGCGCGCGCGCCGGGAGCCCGCCGGATGGGCCTCCGTTCCGCTCGAGTCCTATGCTTTCCCTGCTCAGCAAACCTCGTGCCATCTCTCCATCTCGAAACGTAGTGTAGCAAGGCGTAGCGAGCGAGTGAGCGGCTTCGCTCACAAAAAGCTTGTCAGCACGCTTCGGCCTCTAAGGCCTCGCTTGCCAGCATTTCGCCTTTTATCCCGGGAGCGACGGAACCCGAGGGCGGTCTCTCGACGCGAGGTGGGATCAATGGCTTCGAGAAACGCCCTGACCGTAGAGGCTCGGGTAGAGCTCCCGGTAGTGGG
>JARDZQ010000094.1 GCA_029240775.1 Rubrobacteraceae bacterium
GTAGGCTCTATCTCCTTCAGGATCAGACGCACCATCGTGGACTTGCCGGAGCCGCTCGCCCCGACCAGGAAGACGAACTCGCCGGACTCTATCTCCAGGTTCACCCGCTCGAGCGCGACCGTGTCCTTGGCGTACAACTTCGTAACGTTGTCGAATCGGATCATTACCTCTCCAGATGTGGCTCGCCGGGCGTTATCTCCGCCGCAGACGGCGGCCGGAGCTCAGAGGTCCCCCTCCAGGGTCTCAACCGGCCACGGGGGAAGATAGCAACAACGGCGCTCGTTATCAACCGATGGGCTCCCCGAGCGGGATCTTCTGTATGCGAGCCGAGAGTATGAGCCGGTCTTCTCGTACGTCCACGCCGGAGATCTCCGCGCCGAACGGCAGCCCGCTTACGGGATATGCGAACCCCACCACCGCGAGCAGTTGCTGGGGCGCGCCCTCGATCTGCCGCGGCTCGAAGATGAGCGACCCGTCCTGCAGGAAGAGGCGCCCCCGCACGGTGGCCGGCGACCCGAGGCCGACCGCCATCTTGAGGACGACCTCGTCGTCCTCGAGCTGGATCTCCTGCACGGGCACCCCGGCCCCCAGCTGCGCGAGGCGCAGGGTGTTCTCCTCCGAGAACTCCCCTCGCAGAACCCCGGAGAGCGGCTTCTCCGTGCTCAGTCCGCCGCCCGTAGCGCTCTCGATTGTGTTCACGTTGAACGGGTCGAGGTACATGACTATCCTGTCGGTCTTCATGCCGGCGAGCTCGAACCCTTCCACCGAGACGAGGGCCTTCGAGAAGCTCCCGGCGTACATCATCAGCCCGGGGCTGCTCTCCACCTCGACCTGCGGCGTCTTCTGGAGCCCTAGCTGGTCCTGCAAGATCCGTCCGACCAGCGACCCCATCATCGGCGGCAGGATGGTGTAGGGGGCGAGCACGATGAGAAGCACTATCAGCAGGACGAATAGCGTCTTCTTGGACACGGCGCTAGGCGGCGGTTCTGTTCTTCAAGTAGGCGTAGATAAAGGCGTCGAGGTCGCCGTCGAGGACGCGGTCGACGTTCGCCGTCTCCTCGCCGGTGCGGTGGTCCTTCACCAGCTTGTACGGGTGGAGGACGTAGGACCGGATCTGGGAGCCCCACTCGATATCCGCCTTCTCCCCGCTCTGCGCAGCGATCTCCTGCTCGCGCCGCTCGCGCTCAAGCTCGAAGAGGCGCGCCCTGAGAACGCGCATCGCGACCTCACGGTTCTGGTGCTGGCTGCGCTCGTTCTGGCACTGCACCACGATCCCGGTCGGCAGGTGGGTGATCCTGACCGCCGAGTCGGTCTTGTTCACGTGCTGCCCGCCGGCCCCTGACGCCCTGTAGGTGTCTATCTTGAGGTCCTTCTCCTCGACCTCTACCTCCACCCTGTCGTCTATGACGGGGGCGACGGCGACCGAGGCGAAGCTCGTGTGTCGCCTCGAGGAGGCGTCGAAGGGGCTGATCCTAACCAGCCGGTGCACCCCCCGCTCGGCCGAGAGCAGCCCGAAGGCGTATTCGCCCGAGACCGTGAAGGTGGCGCTCTTTATGCCGGCCTCCTCGCCCTCGGTATACTCGATGACCTCCAACCCGAAGCCCCTGCGCTCGGCCCAGCGCCGGTACATCCTGGCAAGCATCTCGGCCCAGTCCTGAGAGTCCACCCCGCCGGCGCCTGAGTTTATGGTGAGGATGGCGTCGCCCTCATCGTAGTCCCCGGCGAAGAGCCGCGCCACCTCCTGCTCCTCGAGCACCCGCTCGACCCGCCTGAGCTCCTCCTCGACCTCGAAGAGAAGGTCGCCGTCCTCGTCGGCGAGCTCGAGGAGCTCCTCGGAGTCCGAGAGCGCCCCCCTGAGGTCCCGGAGGAGGGAGATCCTGCCCTGCACTCGCGAGAAGCGCGCCGAGACATCCCTGGCCCTCTCTTGGTCGTCCCAGAAGCCCGGACGGCTCATCTGCTCGCCGAGCTCCGCCTCCTCCTCGCGTAGGTCGTCCACGCCGAAAAACGCCTCAAGCTCCGCGAGGCGCTCCTCGAGCTCGGCGGCCCTATCCTTGAGCTCGGACACTAAGCCGCCGAGCCCCCCTGCGACATGAGTCGCTGGTGCTCGGGCGTGTTCAGGAGTCCGCACTTCTTGTACTTCTTGCCGGAGCCGCACGGGCACGGATCGTTGCGCCCCACCTTCCCGTCGGCCTTGCGGGGGCTCTTGGGGCGCTGGTTCGGCTCCTCGCCGCCGCCGCTGTAGGAGAGCTGCTGCATCTCCTCCTCGCGCACCATGACGTTCTCTATGCGGTAGATGTAGGTTACGTAGTCCTCCTTGAGACCCCGCTCCATCTCCTGGAAGAGGTCGAAGCCCTCGCGCTTGTACTCGACGAGCGGGTCCCTCTGGCTTAAGCCCCGCCACCCGATACCCTCGCGCAAATAATCCATCTCGTAGAGGTGCTCGCGCCAGCGGGAGTCCACGACCGAGAGCAGGGTCCTCCTCTCGGCCTCCTCGAAGGAGACCACGCCGTCGGCGCGCGCGAGGCCGCGCCGCTCCAGCTCGGCGGTACGCTCCTCCCACTCGACCTTGCGCTCCTCGAGGCGCTCTCGCGCGTCCGAGAGGACCATCTCCAGGATCTCTTCGCTCGAAGACTCCTCAACGTTCAGAGCCCCGAAGTCTATCGTCGTCGGGTAGAAGCGGTTCAGCTCGGCGGCCAGCGTGTCCAGGTCCCACTCTTCCGGATAGACCGCGTCCGAGACGTGCTGCGAGACCACGTCGGTGAGCACCTCTTCGACGTAAGAGAACGTGTCCACGTCCTCGCCCATCAGGATGTCGCGCCTTATGGCGTAGATCACCTGCCGCTGCTTGTTCAGCACGTCGTCGTACTCGAGGATCCGTTTACGGATCTGGAAGTTGCGGCTCTCGACCTGCTCCTGCGCTCGCCTGACGGAGTTGGAGATCATGCCGGCCTCTATCGGCACGTCCTCCTCAAGCCCTATGCGGTCTATGACGCCCTGCATCCTCTCTCCGCCGAAGAGCCTGAGGAGATCGTCCTCGAAGGAGAGGTAGAAGCGCGACTCGCCGGGGTCGCCCTGGCGCCCGGAGCGGCCCCTGAGCTGGTTGTCTATGCGGCGCGACTCATGGCGCTCGGTGCCGAGCACGTAGAGGCCGCCGAGATCCGGCACGCCGGGTCCGAGCTTGATGTCCGTACCGCGACCTGCCATGTTCGTCGCGATCGTCACCGCGCCCCGCTCGCCGGCCTCGGCGACGATCTCCGCCTCGCGCTCGTGGTGCTTGGCGTTCAGGACGTTGTGCCGGATCCCGTGCCGCTTCAAGAGATTCGAGAGGTGCTCGGAGACCTCGACGGAGACGGTGCCGACGAGGATCGGCTGGCCTTCCCTGTTGCGCTCGACGATGTCCTCGACGACGGCCCCGTACTTGGCCTTCTTGGTCTTGTAGACGAGGTCGTCCTTGTCGTCCCGGATCATCTCCTTGTGCGTCGGGATGGAGACGACCTCCATCTTGTAGATGTGCATGAACTCGTCGGCCTCGGTGGCTGCCGTGCCGGTCATGCCCGAGAGCTTCTCGTACTGCCTGAAGAAGTTCTGGATGGTGATGGTGGCGACGGTCTGGTTCTCCTCCCGGATCGCCACGCCCTCCTTGGCCTCTATGGCCTGGTGAAGGCCCTCGGAGTAGCGCCGCCCTTCGAGCACGCGCCCCGTGAACTCATCCACGATGAAGACCTGCCCGTCGCGCACGATGTACTCCACGTCTTTGTGGAAGAGCGCGTGCGCCCTGAGAGCCTGGTTGAGGTGGTTGACCAGGTTCGTATTGACGTCGTCGTAGAGGTTCTCGACGCCTAAAGCGCGCTCCACCTTCTCGACGCCGCTCTCGGTCGGGGCGATCTGGCGCTTCTTCTCGTCCACCTCGTAGTCCTCGCCCTCCTTGAGACGCGGGACGATGGCCGCGAAGCGGTAGTAGATGTCGGCGGCGCTCTCGGGCATCCCCGAGATGATGAGCGGGGTGCGCGCCTCGTCGATGAGGATAGAGTCGACCTCGTCCACGATAGCGAAGTTGAGCTCGCGCTGCACGAGCTGCTCCGTGGTGGTGGCGATGTTGTCCCTCAGGTAGTCGAAGCCGAACTGGGCGTTGGTGCCGTAGGTGAGGTCTGAGTCGTAGGCCTCCTTGCGCTCGGCGAAACCCATGTTCTCCTGGATGAGGCCCACTCGCAGGCCGAGGAACTCGTAGATCTCACCCATCCAGTTGGCGTCGCGCCTGGCCAGATAGTCGTTGACGGTGACGATGTGGACGCCTTTGCCGTTCAGGGCGTTGAGGTAGACGGGCATGGTCGCGGCGAGCGTCTTGCCCTCGCCGGTCTTCATCTCGGCGATCTTGCCCTCGTGCAACACGATGCCGCCCATGACCTGCACGTCGAAGGGCCGCATCCCCAGGGTACGCCTCGAAGCCTCGCGCACAACGGCGAAAGCCTCGGGCAGGATGTCGTCGAGCCCTTCCCCTCCGGCCAACCTCTCGCGGAACTCGTCCGTCTTCGCCGCCAGAGCGCCGTCTGAGAGCCTCTCCACCTCCGGCTCGAGCGCCGAGACGGCCTCCACGCGCTGCTGGAGGACCTTCAGCTTCCGGCCCTCGCCCATCCTCAATATCTTCGTCAGCAAATTAGCCAATGATCAACACCAACCTCGAATCAACGCACCCGGCGACGGCCGCCCGTGCGCGGCCCGTCTCCCCCCTAGTTTAAGATATCGGGGGCTATCTTGCGGGCTCGATAAGCCCGTAGTCGCCGTCCCGGCGCCGGTATACCACGTTTATGTCGCCGCTCTCGGCGCTGGTAAACACGAAGAAGTCGTGGTCGAGGAGCTCCATCTGCAAGACGGCCTCTTGCGCGCTCATCGGCTTCATCTGGAACTGCTTGGTGCGCACTATGCGAGCCTCGACCTCCTCTTCCTCCTCGATCACGAACGGCTCAGGCTCAACCGCCAGCTCGGCGTCGGAGGACTTGATCTGACCATGCCAGCGGTCGATCTGGCGCCCCCGATACCTCTTGACCTGGCGCTCGAGCTTGTCGGACATGCGGTCTATGGAGGCGTACATGTCCTGGGAGGCCTCGCGCGCCTTGAGGACCGTCCCGTTGATGAACAGGGTTGCCTCGGCCACCTCGGGGTCGGGAATGGAAGGGTTGCGCTCGTGGATCAACTCTACCTCCGCCCGGGAGACACTGCGCCCGTCGTCGAAGAACTTGCTGACGCGCTCGACCTTCTCGAAGGCGTAGCGCTCCAGCGCCTCCGTTACCGAGATGTTGCGCCCCTTGACCGTCACATCCACGTGCGCCTCCCTTCGGTCGGCCTTAACCATCAACCGTCAGCAAGAGCGTTGCTATACGCAGACAGGCAACGAATCGAAGGGCAAAGCTGACTGCTGATGGCTAACATGTCCTACACAGGCTGATCGCGTGCACCTCGTCCGCTCCGGCTCTGAGGAGGGTGGCGGCGCACGAGCTCGTCGTCGCGCCGGTAGTGAAGACGTCGTCGACGAGAAGGACCCTGCCGCGCGCGACGCCCCGGACCGCGTACGCGCCCTCGACGTTCGCCCGCCTCTCGGCGGCGGAGAGCTCGACCTGGTCCCGGGTCTTTCGCACGACGTGTAGTGTATCCGATACGGGTGCGTTTATGGCCGCCGCGACGCCCCGCGCGAGGAGCTCCGCCTGGTTGAAGCCGCGGCGCCTGAGCCGCGAGCGGTGCAGCGGCACGGGCACGACGGCGTCGAACCGCTCGCCGCGGTCGAGGACGGCTGCCATGAGTGGCGCGGCGAGCCTGCCCACGACCCTCGTGTAGCCCCTGTACTTGAGGGAGTGCACGATCTCCTCTCCCACCCCCTCGTATCTCAGCGGCGCTCGGGCGCTCTCGAACCCGAAGTCCACGCCTTTGCACGTGTCGCACGCCTTCGTCTCGAAGGCCGTCGGCGCCCCGCAGCGCGCGCATACAGGGCGGCCGACCCTGGGCAACGCCTCGAAACAGCCCAGGCACAGCAGGTCGCTCGCCCGTCGCTCGCAGCCCACGCAGCGCTGCGGGAAGAAGAGATCGGCGAGCGCAGAAAGGTAAGGTGTTAAGCTTTCAGCAGTCAGCACCGGGCGGCCTGACCCGTCAACGGTAAGAAATGCGAACTCATGTCAGGCCCTGGAGGAGTCATATGCTCGGTTTATCGGACGGGGCGTTGACCGTTGATACCGAAGCTGGTCGCTGATGGCTGACTGCCGCCTAGAAGCGAAGGCTTCTAGGTGGCAGCACTACACCGGGGTTCACTCTTATGCCCTGATCCAGGATGTTCCCCTCACCGACTACGCACCCTGCGCCGAGCACCGAGAGGCCGCGGACGATGACGTCCTGTCCGACCCTGGCTCCCTTGCCGATGATCGAGCCGCGCACGACAGCCCCTGCCTCGATCTCGGCGCCCTCGAGCAGGATGCTGCCCTCGACAACAGCGCCCTCCCCCACGCGGCACCCCTGCCCCAGAGAGGACCGCCCGCCGATCGTCGCCCCGGCCTCGATCTCGCACTCCGCCGCAACCGAGACCGGCGGCAAGAGCTTCACGTTCTTGCCCTTGGTAACCGAGGAATCGACCTCGCAGTATTCGAAGCCCTCGCGCGGTGCACCCACGGCACCCGAGAGCACGTCGTGCGAGGCGGCCAGGTAGCTGCGCGGCGTCCCGATATCCCGCCAGTATGAGCTGGAGACGTGAGCCCGCAGCTGT
>JARDZQ010000095.1 GCA_029240775.1 Rubrobacteraceae bacterium
GGTATAATTGCTTGTGCAAAGTACAGCAACAGAGGAGTGTGCTCTATAGAATGCTCACCGAAGTGCTCTACATCGGCGAAAGGTTGCGGGACCTACGCAAGCGGGCTCTTATGAGCCAGCGGGAGTTGGCGAAGCGCTCCGGCGTGGGCGTGACTACTATCGTCCGCATCGAACGTAATCAGGTTGAGCCGCAAGGCCGCACCATCCGCAAATTGGCCGAGGCACTCGGCGTCGAACCGCACGAACTCGTTAAGTCAGAGGAGTAGACTATGCCTAGCACCAACGGCCACGGCTCTAAGCCGGAGCTGGTAGCGCTGTACCTCCGCGTAAGCTCCGAGGAGCAGCGAGACAGGGAGACCATCGAGATACAGGATGACTTCCTAGAGCAATATCGCAGCCTTTATGAGCTGGAAGTCGCGGACATATATAAGGATGACGGCATATCTGGCACCATTCCACTACACGAGCGGCCCGAAGGCAGGCGGCTCCTTGAGGACGCGAAAGAGGGCAAGTTCGGGGCGCTGCTAGTGTACAGGCTCGACAGGCTGGGCCGCCCACGACAGGCTACAGGAGGCCGGTGTTGCTTTGCGTAGTGCAACCGAGCCGATAGATACCTCTACGCCGTCAGGACGGCTCATATTCCAGATGCTTGCCAGCTTTGCCGAGTACGAGAGGGGCACCATCCGGGAGAGAACCCAGGCTGGACTACACCGGGCCTTCAGGGACGGCAAGCATACGGGCTGCATACCCTATGGATACGACATAGACGAGGGTGGCGCCTTTGTGGTAGTCGAGGAGGAGGCGCGCGTGGTGCGTGAGATTATCGCGAACGTCGCGGCAGGCGCCACCCTGTACTCTGAGGCCAAGCGACTCAATGATGAGGACGAGAAAGCGCCCGGACAGAAGTACAGGGGCAGGCCCCGCAAAAATGGCGCGGTTTGGCATCACACCAGCGCAGAGGGCATCGTCCGCCAAAGGGCGTACTCCGGCAGACACATCGTGAAGACCCAAAACGGCCCCGTGGAGCGTGCGGTGCCAGCCATTGTGGAGCCGGCGCTACAGGATAAGGCCCTCTCCCAACTGCAAGAGAACAAGCGTTACGCTGGGGGCAGGCCGAGTCGCAAGTATCTCCTCTCTGGCCTCATCAGGTGTGAGCGGTGCGGGGCGACGTATGTGGGAGACCCCTCGACGTCCGGCAGCGGTGGTCGCAATTACTACTACGGTTGCCGGAAGAGACGGAAAACGGTCTACGACAAACGCATCAAGGATTACTCGTGCCCACGGATAGGCGCAGAGTGGGTCGAGGACCTAGTTTGGCAGGACGTAAAAGGATTCCTAGAGAACCCCGGAGAGGTCCTCGAGCGCGTCAGGAAGCAACTGGCCCCGGCTCGGGAGAGCGATGACCTCCTCGACCGCCACAGGTCCCTCACAAAGCGCCTAGCGGCCAAGCAGGAGGAGAAGAGCCGCTACGTCAAGCTCTACGCACAGGGGCACATGGACGAGGAGGAACTGGAGGTCTATCTATCCGACCTCAAGAACCAGGTGGAGAACCTCAAGTTGTTGATTGCCTCAGTCGAGGCCGACCTTGCCAAAAATCACGAGCGTAAGATGGTGGCCGAGAATACCGAGGCTTGGCTTGTGGCCCTCAGAGAGAACCTCTCAGAAGTTGAGCAGGACACCGAGGAGACGTTTGCAAACCGCCGCTCCCTCGTGAAGCTCTTGGTGGAGCAGATTATCGTAAGCCGCGACGAAACCGAGGGCCGCGCTCGCGTGGACATCACCTACCGCTTTGGGCCTCCTGCCTTGCCGGAGGCGGAAAGTGCGGATGGTGTACAGAACTTTCAGGAGCTGTGGAGGGCGCTCGGCAGACTGTGAGCGAGAGCAGAGAACACGTCATCGGCGACGTCTCTGACTTCCCGGAGGGGAGCCACAGGGTCGTGCGGGTCGGGAGGCGCCAGATCGGAGTCTTCAACATCCGCGGCGAGCTCTACGGCTTGCCCAACGTCTGTCCCCACCAGACGGGCCCTCTCTGCGAGGGCAAGCCGCCTCTGGGCACCCTCGTCTCGCGGGTGGAGAACGACTGGCGATTCGAGTGGGTCCACGAAGGCGAGGTCGTCGTCTGCCCCTGGCACGGCCTCGAGTATCATGTTCCGACCGGCCGATGCCTCGCCTACCCCAACATCAGCCTGCGCCGCTACGAGATCTTCGTCGAAGCCGGCAAGGTGAAGGTGCTCCTCTGATCGGGATGGGGAGCGCCGAACCACAGGTAGATAGCCGGCTCGCCGTCCGCGAGGAGGAGGCCGCGTTCTTCGTGGTCCGGGCTGAAGACCCGGAGGACTGGTTGGTACGCTTCGAGAAGAGCAGCGACTTCCCGGCCCGCGAGTGGGCCGAGAACATGGTCCGCGTCTACAACCGGCGCCTCTCTCTGAGATCCGCGGGACCGCCCACGCCGCCGGGGACCAGACCCGCAAGCTATCACCCTGACCGGTAGGAGCGTTCCCCGAGACTACTCTACGGTACACTGGTTGCGAGGACGAGTCTCTAGTCACAAGAGTACGGGAGGAAGATCCTCTATGGCCGGTAGCGAAGGGTTCGCTTTCGACGAAGTCGGGCGTCTGCCCGCGCCCGGAGACAACGTGGCCATCGCGACGCGAAGGATCGAGGCGGGCACACGGGTGGTGTACGAGGGCTCGGAGTTCACGGTACCCGACACCGTCCTCGAAGGGCACCGCTTCGCCGTCGAACCCGTCGCCGAGGGCGAGGACCTGCTCTCGTGGGGCCTCCCCTTCGGTAAAGCGCTAAAAGACATCGGGCCTGGCGAGTACGCGTGCAACGAGAAGATCTTGCGCGTCCTGCGCGATCGCCACGGGACTTTGCTCCGGCTAGACGAGGATGAAGACCCCGAAGGAACCCATGACCAGGGCGGGGGCAGGCTCCCCGGAGGGTACCGTAAGGAGGGCCTCGCGCTGCCGGACGAACCCAACTTCCGCGACGCCGAGCTCGAGCCCTACGTCCTGGAAGAGGGGACCTTTCGGCCCGGCGCCCAGGTGCCACTTCACGACGAGCCACGCACCTTCACCGGCTACCGGCGTGGCGCGGGCCGCGGGGTAGGGACGCGCAACTACGTCGTCCTCCTGGGCGTCACCTCCCGGCTCACCGGGTTCGTGCGGGCGCTGGAGTGGGAGATGAACGGCGTCGCGGACGCCTACGACAACATAGACAGCATAGTCTGCGTCGCCCACACAGAGGGCGGCGAGGACCGTACGCCGAATAACCTGGACCTCCTGCTCAGAACCCTGAGCGGCTTCGTGGTCAACCCGAACGTCGGGGCGGTGCTCATCCTCGATCAAGACGGCGAAGGGACCGTCACGAACGAGATGGTCCGCTCCTACCTGGAGGAGCACCGCTATCCCGTAGAAGACGTGCCACACGCGTTTATGAGCCTCGAGGGTAGCTTCCGATCTGACCTGGAGAGGGCGAAGTCCGTGGTGCGCGGCTGGCTGGAAGGGGTGAATGACGCGCGGCGCACGGAGGAGCCCGCCTCCGAGCTAAAGATAGCCTTGCAGTGCGGGGGCTCCGACGCCTTCTCCGGGGTCTCGGCGAACCCGCTCGTCGGGTGGGTCTCGAAGGAGGTCGTGAGCAACGGAGGGGCCGCGAACCTCGCCGAGACGGACGAGCTCATCGGAGCCGAGCGCTACGTGCTGGCAAACGTCAGGGACGCGCAGACGGCGCGGCGCTTCTTGCGGACGGTCGAGCGGTTCAAGGAGCGCGTGGGCTGGCACGGGCACACCGCCGAGGACAACCCTTCGGGCGGGAACAACTACCGCGGGCTCTACAATATCTCCATAAAATCCATCGGCGCCGCGCGCAAGAAAGACCCTGACGTGCGCGTAGACCACGTCATTGACTACGCCGAGAGGATGGGCGAGGGTGGGTTCTACTTCATGGACAGCCCCGGCAACGACCTGGAGAGCGTCGCCGGGCAGGTCGCGGCGGGGGCGAACATGATCTTCTTCACCACAGGCAACGGCTCCATAACCAACTTCCCCTTCGTCCCCACCATAAAGGTCGTCACCACCACGGGTCGCTTCAACCTACTCTCCAAGGACATGGACGTGAACGCAGGCGCCTACCTCGACGGCACCCCCATGGAGGAGCTAGGCTGCGAGATGTTCGAGCGCACCCTGCGCACCGCCTCCGGAGAGAAGACCGTCGGCGAGAGGGCCGGGCACGCCCAGGTCTCTATCTGGCGCGACTGGAAGCAGAATAGCTCAGAGAACCTGGAGGAGCTGGAGAACGCCTCCGAGCCCGACGGCGAGCCCCTGGCCATCAAGCCGGGCGACGAGGACGTCCAGTTCACCTTCCGGGCGATAGCGTCCGAGCGCGGGCCGGTCGCGGACCAGGTCGGGCTCGTCATGCCCACGAGCCTGTGCTCGGGCCAGATCGCGCGCCGAATCGCCAACCGCCTGAACGAGAGCGATGCCACGCAGGAGAAGATAACGCGCTTCGTCGCTCTGCCCCACACCGAGGGTTGCGGGGTCTCCGCGGGCTCGGCGGAGAGGATCTACTCCCGCACCGTCCTCGGCCACCTCGCGAATCCGGCCGTCAGGTTCGCCCTCCTCCTGGAGCACGGCTGCGAGAAGACCCACAACGACTATTTCGAGGCCCTCTTGAGGGAGCGCGGCCTCGACCCGTCCCGCTTCGGCTGGGCAAGCGTCCAGCTCGACGGCGGCATCGAGAGCGTGGTCGAGAAGGTGGAGACCTGGTTCGACGAGACCCTCTCCGAAGCGGACGCCTTGGCTCACGTGAGCGCCGGGCCGGAAGCGCTCCGGCTCGGCCTCTACGCCGCCGGCCCCCTCTCCGACGAGGCCACCCGGAGCCTTGCGGACATAACTCGGGCCGTCGCCGGCGCCGGAGGCACGGTCGTCGTCCCGGAGAGGGCGGCGGTGCTCTCCTCGCCGGTCTTCCTCGACACGGTTCTGGGGGATCATGCCGTGCGCAACACCCTGTCCTACGGTCAGCAGGCAAATAGACCAGGTCTCCACGTCATGGAGGCACCGACGGACCACTGGATCGAGACGGCCACGGGCCTCGGGGCTACGGGGGTGGAGGTCATGGTCGCCCACGTCGCGGGGCGTCCCTTGCAGGCGCACCGCATGATACCGCTCCTCCAAATCTCCTCGGACCCCGAGACGCTGGAGAGCTACGCCGACGACCTCGACGTGCTACTCGAAGGCGACCCGTCTTCCTGGGCGGATCAGACACTCCGGGAGCTCGCCGCCGTCGCCTCTCGCGAGTGCACGCCTAAACTATTCGAGGCGGGCAACACGGACTTCCAGTTCACACGCGGTCTGCTCGGCGTCTCGATGTAGACAAAAGGTGAAAGCGAGGCCCGAGAAGGGCGTAGCGTGCTGAAAGCCTGCGGAGCCTGAACGTGCTAGTCACGCAGGTAGAGCCTGGCGTCCGGCCTGCCGGCGACCTTCTCTACGTGGGTCACGACGGAGCGGTCGAGCGTCGCGACGTCGGGCCAGTTGATCTCTACCATGTTGCCCGCCGGATCGCGCACGTAGAGCTGCACGGCTCCGTCGGGCAGCTGATAAACCTTCGAGTGGTAGCCCGAGTTCACCCCGACGCCGAGCTTCCCCACCTTTTTGTACGCCGCCTCGAAGTCGTCCACGTCCACGCCGAAGTGGTGCGTCCTCGGCGCCGGGTCCTCGCTCTGGAAGAGGTGGAGCTGGAGGTCGCCGACGCGCAGCCAGCGCACCGGGAAGGGGAAGTCGGGAGCGGGGATCTCCTCCATCCCGAAGAGCTCCCTGTAGAAGCGCGCCGACTCCTCGAGATCGTAAGCGTGGACGCTGACGTGTGTGAGACCCCTTGCGCCCACGGGCTAGCGCGCGAGACGTCTGGGCGCGGATGCGCCTCTCGAGCCGATCAGCATGAGCACGGAGATCAAAGCTATCCACAGAAGTCCCGCAACGGCGCCGAGGAGCGGCAAGAGGAAGTGCAGAAGGGTGAGCACGGCGACCACTAAGCCCACCAGGGCCATCCACCTCGGCACCACGCCCGTCCCTAGCGCCACGAGCGAGGTCGCCGTGATCATCACCGAGGCGCCCACCTGGCAGAAGTGGTACAGCCACGCCGAGAGCGCCAGCGCCGTGAAGGCAGGCTCTCCGTCGGGCGTGAAGTTCTCGAAACGTAGCACGGCGGCCGGGTAGAGGACCTCGGCGGCATACCCCGCGCACGAGAGCGTTATGAACAGCGTCCCGCCAGCCAGTGCCGCCGAGGAGAAGAATCCTCCCTCCTCGCCCTCGGCGCGGCCGAGCAAGCCGTGCAGCGCCCCCAGAAACCAGAGGAAGAAGAAGGTGGAGAAGACGGCGAGCACCCCGTTGGCCAGTACGAAGTTGCCAGGGGAGGCACCGAAGTAGCTCACCACGTCCTCCGCGCTCGACGTCGGCGTCGGCGCGTCTGGGTATCCCACCACGTAGGCCGGCACCATCAGGAGCACGAAGAGTAGCCCGCACACCCCGCCCAACCTCGCCAGGTTCCTGCCTGCCATTCGCTCCTCCTGTTGGTAGACGTCCCGTCCGCTACGCATGGTATACGAAGGAGCGGCGAGCGCTCAACCATCCCTGGTCTCGGTGCTCTCGAGAAAGAGAGGCCGGGGTCGCGTAGGCCCCGGCCTCGTCGGATAGTGTTACCCGCCCACGCCTACACCGGGCGTATGGCCACGGTCTTCCACGA
>JARDZQ010000096.1 GCA_029240775.1 Rubrobacteraceae bacterium
CACCTCTACCCGCTTCCCCGGTACGCTCATGAGCACGAACCGAGAGGTTGTGTGACGGACTATGCGGGAGGACCGAAGGTGTACGGGACGATGAGCATGGAGGTCTTGAGACAGCGGCGTGAGGAGTTGAGGCGCGAGGCGGAGTTGGCCCGGTTGAGGATAGCGCTTCGAGCGAACCGCAGGAGACCCGCTACCCCTCGGTGGGTTTCGACCGTGGCGTGGGAGCTGGTAAGGGCCGCCGAACTCCTTCGCAAGTCGTTCAGGACGCCGGAGAAGGCCGACTAGGATCCGGAGAGAGGGGTGGCATGACCACACTGCGCGGCGACCACTTCGCAGCTCCGCTTGGTTCCTCGAGGAGCGGGCGCTTGCGGTTCACTAACGGCGCGCATCGGATCACCATCCGAGCCGAGCAGCACATGCAGAGCCTATGCAGCGCGCGCTTCGGGGAGCGGATGCCGATGATAGCGACGCGGAGAGGCACCGTGACCATTCGGTACTCCGGGGCTCAGTCTTGCGACTGGCTCGACTGCGGGTCGGAGTGTCCAGCCGAAGTCGCACTCAACGCGCGCATCCCATGGGAGATCGAGGTCCGCGGCGGCGCCTCGCAGCTGGTCGTCGATCTGCGCGGGCTCCGGCTCGGTTCGCTCAGCGTTGACGGTGGCGCCAGCCGCCTGGAGGTGTTGCTGCCCGTTCCCTCGGGCACCGTGGCCGTGGTCATCCTCGGTGGCGCGAGCAACGTCGCCATCCACCGTCCCGAAGGGGTCGCCGCGCGGCTCCGCGTGGGGGGTGGCGTCACCCTCCTGAAGTTCGACGACAGATGCATCGGCGCCGCGGGTGGCGAGCTGGACCTGCAGAGCCGGGGCTACGACGGCGCCACCGACCGCTACGACGTGGCCGTTACGGGCGGCGCCAACAACGCGACCTTCGACGAGAGGTGAAGGGCTCGGGAGCGCATGAGAAGCGAACCCGCGCAGCAGCTGGACCTCCAAGAGAGGAGAGGATCTTGATAGAGAGGGCGAGTGAGAAGATGGCGCAAGAGGAAGGCACAGATACGCTCATGGTGGAGGCCCGTGGTGTCGAGAAGGAGTACGCGGCTGGCGGGGTCCGCGTCCACGCCCTGCGGGGGGTGGACCTCTCCATCTCTCGCGGGGAGATGGTCGCCGTTATGGGACCCTCCGGTTGCGGAAAGACGACGCTCCTCAACTGTCTTTCGGGCCTCGACGAGTTCGATGGGGGGGAGGTCCTGGTCGGCGGCGAGTCCATCTCCAGGATGTCCGACAGGAGACGTACCCGGTTCAGAGCACGGAAGATGGGCTTCATCTTCCAGACGTACAACCTGATCCCGGTCCTCTCCGCCGTCGAGAACGTGGAGCTGCCTCTCCTGGTGGCCGGCGTGAAGCCTAAGGAGGCGCGCAGGCGGGCGACGGCGGCGCTGGAGACGGTCGGTGTCCCCGAGCAGGCGAGCAAGCGTCCGAACGAGATGAGCGGCGGCCAGCAGCAGCGGGTGACGGTCGCCCGCTCGCTCGTGAACGACCCCGCCATAGTCTGGGCCGACGAACCCACCGGGGCGCTCGACTCCGAGACCAGCGCGGGGATCATGGACCTCCTGGTCCGCCTGAACCGGGAGCAGGGCCAGACCTTCGTCCTCGTCACCCACGACGTCTCTGTGGCGCGCCGGGCCCACCGCCTGGTGCGGATGCGCGACGGACGCGTCGAGGGCGACGAGCCGAACGGCGAGAGGGGGCAGGATGGATGAGCTGTTCGGCATACCGGCGCAGCAGTTGACGCGGGTACTCCTCGGCGTCTTCGCCGCGGGCGCCCTTATCCTCGCCGCGCTGGCCGCGCGCGATCGGACCTCCTTCAGGATGGCGGTGAGGAACATCCCGCGCCGCCGGGCGCAGAGCGTCCTGATCGTCGTTGGCCTGATGCTGGCGACCGCCCTCTTCTCGGCGGCCTTCACCACGGGCGACACCCTGACGAACTCGCTCCGCACGCAGGCGCTGGAGAACATAGGCAGGGTTGACGTGGTCGTGATAGCCGAGCAGCCCGGCAGCGCGCAGCCCAGCGCCGCGGCGGCGTTCGGTGCCGGAGGACCGGCGGCGCCCGAGGCGCGCGAGAGGTACTTCGACGGGGACCTCGTCGGCAAGATACGTGAGAGGCTCTCCGACGCCGCGAGCGTCGCCCCGCTCGCCAGGGAGACCGTGCCGGTCACGTCGCCCGGGACGGATCTATCCGAGCCTCGGGTGGACGTGCTGGGCATGGACGCGGACTCGATGCAGGACTTCGACCGTCTCGAGTCCGCCTCGGGAGAGACCCTCGCTCCCGGAGATCTCGGAGAGGACGAGATCTACCTCAGCACTAAGACCGCCGAAGAGCTCGGGGTGGGCGTGGGTGATGAGGTGGAGGCGGCCCTGTTTCGGCCTACTACGGAGGCAGAAGGGGAGATGCCTTCGGAGAGGGGAAACCGACAGCGCCCCGCGATGCCGCAAGGACCTCCCACGGGGTTCGAGGACGGAGCGCGCCCTCCGGGCTCGACGGGCGAGGCGCGTGCCGCCCGGCCCGCGGGCCAGGAACGTCCACCGCGGTTCGAGGTCGCCGGCGTCTACGAGAGCGGGGCCAACCCCGGCTCCGACACCTCGATGGTGATGCCGCTCGGGAACCTCCAGAGGCTCGTCGGCGAGGACGGCAGGGTAAACGAGGTCCTCATCACGCACGGCGGCCCCGCCGTGGAGGGTGGGAAGCACACAGCATCCACGGTGGACGCTCTCCGGCCCCTTCTGGCAGACAACGGCCTCGAGGCCGACCCCATAAAGAAAGACGCCTTGGAAGGGGCCGACCAGATGGGCGAGGTCTTTTCAACCCTCTTCGTCCTCTTCGGACAGTTCTCGGTGGCGGCGGGGATGCTCCTGATCTTCCTGATCTTCGTGATGCTCGCCGCCGAGCGCAAGAGGGAGCTCGGCATAGCGCGCGCCGTCGGGATGCAGCGCTCCCACCTCATCCGCGCGTTCGTCTTCGAAGGCGCTCTCTACGCCCTCGCGGCGAGTACAGTAGGCAGCATCGCGGGCGTCGGGATCGGATGGGTCATGGTACGCCTGATCGGCGGGGGCATAGCCGGCGAGGACTTCCGGATCTCCTTCTCCACCAGCCCCCGGAACGTGATCCTCGCCTTCTGCATGGGCATGGTGCTCACGTTCGTTGTCGTCCTGATCTCCTCGTGGCGCGTGAGCCGCCTGAACGTGGTACGCGCCATCCGCGATATCCCGGAACCGGACAGGAGGGGTCGTACGGTGTGGGGCGTGATCGTGGCCGTCCTCGTTCCGCTCGCGGGCGCCGTGGCGTTCTGGCAGGGTCTGGCGACTGACATGACGGCTTTCTACCTGGGCGGCCTCTCACTCGTCCTCATCGGCGCTGCGCTCCTGGCGCGCGTCCTCGGAGTGCCCGACCGTGTCGCCTTCCCCGCCTCGGGGCTCATCCTGCTGGCCCTGTGGCTCACCCCGGCCTCTATCACGACGCCGGCAGGGATGGCCCGCGGGCCGGAGATGTTCTTCGTCTCGGGGATCTCTATCGTCGCCGCGGGTGTGTGGCTAGTGATCTTCAACGCCGACGCGCTCTTGTGGCTGGTCGTGAAGGTCTTCGGACAGGTCAGAGGCCTTCCCCCGGTCCTCAAGACCGCGGTGAAGTACCCGACCGAGAGCCTCTTCAGGACGGGCATGACGCTGGCGATGTTCATGCTGGTCGTCTTCACCTTGACGGCCATGAACTTCATCCAGGCCGCTATGGGAGCCGCCTTCGGGAACGCGCAGAGGCTCTCCGGCGGCTTCGAGATCCGGGCCGACGCTGGCTACGCGGCCCCGATCCCCGACATGGAAGTCGCCCTCGATGACGCGGAAGGCGTACAGGAAGGCGACGTGAGGGCCGTGGGCGAGGTAACCAACCTCCCGCTGGAGATCAGGCAAAAGGGTACCAACCGGGACCTGCAATCGCTCTACGTGCAGGGCGTGGACGGAGGCTACACGGGCAACGTCGGCTACGGCTTCGAGACGACCACTGAAGAGTTCGGCTCCGCCCGCGAGGTGTGGAGAGCCCTTCAGACCCGGAAGGACACGGTCGTGATCTCCTCCGACCTCGCGCCCTCCAGGAATTCCTCCGGTTTCGCGGACACGGAGCCACCGGTGAAGCTCACCGGCTTCTACGCCGAAGACGCGTATCTGCCGGATGATCTGTACCTGCGCGTAAAGGACCCCGACTCCGGCAAGACGAGGGACCTCCGCGTGATCGGGGTGCTCGGGAGCTCGGCCTACTTCGCGGGCGACGTCGTAACTTCCCGCGACACGCTCGACGCTCTGGCCGGACGCCCCTTGCCGCCCCAGACCTACTACGTCGACCTCGGTAACGGCGTGGACGCCGCGGCCATGGCCACGACCCTGGAGAGAGAGTTTGCTCGGAGCGGCCTCCAGACGGAGGTTACGGCGCAGACGATCCGGGATAACGACGCGACGCGGAGGATCGTCTTCGTCCTCTTGCGCGGTTTCATGAGCCTCGGGCTCGTGGTCGGCATCTGCGCTCTGGGCGTCATCGCCGCCCGGTCCGTGGTCGAGAGAAGGCAGCAGATCGGGATGATGAGGGCTCTGGGGTTCCAGGGTGGTCAGGTGCGGCTCGTCTTCCTGATCGAGTCCTCCTTCATAGCCCTGCTCGGCATAGGCGTCGGGGTGGCCCTGGCGCTCGGGTTCTCGGGCACGCTGATAGAGAACATCCGCGAGGGCATACCGGGCATGGAGTACCGGGTTCCCTGGTCTGCTCTGGTGCTCGTGGTCGTCGTCGGCTACGCGGCCTCGCTCCTGACCACCTATCTGCCCGCCCGCCAGGCCTCGAAGGTCTATCCGGCGGAGGCCCTGCGATACGAGTAGCCGCCGACACACAGGATTCTGGACCGCAGACTCTCCGGGGAGACTCCGTGCAACGAGCCAACAAAGCCATCGTCGCGTCGTGGAAGGGTCGCCCGGGGCGCGTTCGCCCGCGCGCAGTCGATGTGGGGCTCGCGGTGGCGGTGGCGGTCGCGGTCGCCATCGCGATCGACGTGAGCAGTTATTGGGACCCGAGCACACGGCCTCCCGACGCGCTCGCCTACGCGCTGGCGGCGACACTCGGCGCCCTCTTGCTGGGGAGGCGGCGCTGGCCCTTGGGCGTGCTGATCGTCTCGGTCGTGACGCTGCAGGTCTACCACTTTGCCGGCTACCCAGGCATTTCGGCGGCAGTGCCGCTCGCCGTGGCGTTGTACACGGCCGCTGCCGCCGGCCACCTCCGGTGGTCGCTGGGGATCGCCGCCGTGTACCTGGCCGGATTGTTGCTTTACGCGGTCCTTTGGTATCCGGGACCACCGGGACCGGTGCTCGACGAGCTCGTGCGGGACGGGGCGCTCCTGGCCGCCGTGCTGCTCTTCGGCGACGCGGTGCGCAGCCACCGCGCCCTGATGGTCGAATCCTACGAGAGGCTGCGGCGGGAGGCGCGGGAGCTGAGCGCCGCCCGGGTGATCCAGCAGCAGCTGCTGCCCAGAGAGCTGCCTTCGCTTCTCGGATGGCGCATGGCAGCTTACTACCGGCCGGCGCGCGAGGTCGGTGGCGATTTCTACGATCTCCTCGAGCTACCCGACGGCCAACTCGTCTTAGTCACCGGCGACGCCACGGACAAGGGCATCCCAGCCGCGCTCGTTATGGCCACCACCCACAGCATCCTGCGCGGCGAAGCACCGCGGCTCGTCTCCCCCGGCGCGGTGCTCGAGCAGGCTAACGATCGCCTGTATCCCGACATCCCCGCGCACATGTTCGTCACCTGCCTGTACGCGGTGCTCGACCCTACTACCGGACGGCTGCGCTACGCGAACGCGGGGCACAACCTCCCTTACGTGGCGACGGCGGACGGGGTCACGGAGCTTCGCGCGAGGGGGATGCCGCTCGGCGCCATGCCCGGTATGCGCTACGAGGAGAACGAAATCTACCTCGCTCCCGGCGAGAGCGTCCTCTTCTACAGCGACGGCCTCGTCGAGGCGCATGACCCAAGAGGCGAGATGTTCGGCTTTCCGCGACTCCGAAAGGTGGTCGAGAATAGCGCGGGAGGCGATCACCTAATCAAGGAGTGCCTCGCCGAGCTTGAAGGGTTCGCCGGGGACGGCTGGGAGCAGGAGGACGACATCACCCTCGTGACGCTCGAGCGCACGAATTAGGCCAGCTCGCCGAAGATCCCGAGCAGCGACTCGCCGGCGCAGCTCAGGCGGTAGTAGACCCTCTTGCCGTTGCGGTGCGGCTCGACAAGCCCGGCCGCCTTGAGCCGCGAGAGGTGGGCGGAGACGGCGGCCGGGCTCAGCCGCAGTCGCCTGGCGAGCTCGGTCGTGGTAGTCGGTACGAGTAGATTCTTGATTACGGACGCCCGGCCGGATCCCAGGGCGGCCTCCAGCGCCGTCCCGTTAGGTGTCGGCGAGGAGGACGTCCACAGCTTGGCCACCCCTCGGGGACCGTAGGCGAGGGTAGGTCGGTAGCCAGGCTGGACGAGTACTTCGACGCGGGGCCAGGCGAAGACGCAGGGTACCAGCGTTATCCCGCGCCCCGCCGGCTCGATGAGCGCCTCGTATTGCTTGTCTAGCTCCAAGGTGCCCGCGCTGTAGCTCGCCTTGGGATGCAAACCGCAGAGGAGGGCCTCCACGCCGCCTATGGCGAGCGCCTGCCCGCGCTTTATCGTGTC
>JARDZQ010000097.1 GCA_029240775.1 Rubrobacteraceae bacterium
GCCCTCTTACGCGGCGTCCTCTTGCCGAGCAATAAGTGCACCATACTCCCCGGGAAGAGGAAAGTACAGGGACCACCCTGGACAACTTCCGCGAACACCTCTACTGAGCAGTCCAGTAAGTAGGGAGCACGTTGGTGTCAGGTTGGTGTCAAATAGGTTCGTCTGGCCTACTGTATTCGAAAACCCCTGCAAAAGTGGGCGTTACAGATCCGGCACACCCTATGAGCAAGATCCGGATCACAGGCCGCCTTTAGGCCCTCGCCAACTCCACTCGCTCGACACCATTTTCGGTCAGCAGGGCGCGGAAGCTAAGCGTAGGTGTTCTGTGACTTTTGGGGATTTGTATCGAAGAACATCCACTGCAAGACGCGAGCCCGCTCGAAGGACCCCTCCGGGAGAAACGGCGTGCCCTCCGCGAGGTAGAAGAGGATGGCGCCCGACTCGGGCAGGATTTCTCCCTTATCGGTCTCGAGCACCGGGACACGGCCGTTGGCGTTGATCTTCTCGAGGAATGCTTCAGTCCTCGTCTCGCCACGGTCTATGTCGTACTCGATCCGCTCGAACGGTAAGCCGAGCTGCGCCAGAAGGAGACGCACCTTGTACCCGTTCCCCGACGAGAGGTTGTCGTGCAGGCGCATCATCAGCCTCGCGGCGCGTTGCTGTGCCTCGGCGGCGCCCAGAAGACGAGGACCGCAAGATCCTCCTCGATATCGTGGAAGCGGTGCTCCACACCGGCTGCGACGTACGCGATGCTGCCGGCCTCGACCGCCGCCTCCTCGTCCGCCACGGAGAGCCTGGCCCGCCCCGAGACCACGTAGTAGACCTCGTCCTCCGTGTGCGGTTCCTGATCGTCGACCGACCCCGCCAGCCACCGCGCGACCGTCAGGCTCAACGTGGACGAGCGAAAGAACTCGGCGTAATCGTGCCCGCCCGGATCTAGCCCAGCGAACAGCTCCCCAACGTCGAAGGCCTCCATCCCGGATCCTCCTCTCCCAAGCGCGCCTCCACGACCTCCTCAACCTAGCGGCGGAATGGACCACGTACAAGGTCCAATGCTGGATAATATGATGGAGCCATTTAGGCGGGCTAGTGAGGGAGATAATGAGGCGACGTTCGGCCATAGAGGCGTCGGTCACGGTGGCGCTGGACCGTGGGTCTGGCGTTCCGCTGCACCGCCAGCTCTACGACGGGCTGCGCGAGGCGGTGCTCGCGGGCCGGCTGCGGTCGGGGATGAGGCTGCCCTCGACGAGGGCTCTGGCCTCCGAGCTTGGGGTCTCTCGCAACACGGTTTTGGGCGCGTTCTTGTAGTTGCTGGCCGAGGGCTACCTCGAGGGGAGGGTGGGGTCGGGCACGTACGTTGCGGATTCGCTGCCCGACGATCTGCTGCGCACGCAGGCGAGGAAGGGCCTTGGGCCCGGGCCGGCGGGACGGGCCGGACGCCGGCTCAGCGGGCGCGGGGAGACGCTCGCGGCCACGCGGGCTAGCACGGCTGGCGACAGGTGCGTGCCCCAGGCTTTTCGGCCCGGCGTCCCGGCGCTTGAGGAGTTCCCCACGCGGGTGTGGGGACGGCTGGCGGCCAGGATGTGGCGGAGCCCGCCGCGCGGGTTGCTCGGCTACGGGGACCCGGCGGGGTACGGGCCATTGAGGGAGGAGATCGCCGCTTACCTCGGGGCGGCGCGGGCGGTCGAGTGCGGTTGGGAGCAGGTCATCGTGGTCTCGGGCTCGCAGCAGGCACTCGACCTGGCGGCGCGGGTGCTCCTGGATCCCGGCGACGCCGCGTGGGTCGAGGACCCGGGGTATGCGGGCGCGAGGGGGGCTCTGATAGCTGCCGGTGCCAGAATCGTGCCCGTGCCCGTGGACGAGGAGGGCCTGCGGGTCTCTGACGGCGTGAGGAGGGCCGCGGACGCCCGGCTAGCCTACGTCTCTCCCTCGCACCAGTACCCGCTCGGCGCGACCATGAGCGTATCCCGGCGCCTCGAGCTCTTGGCGTGGGCGAGCCGGACCGGCGCGTGGGTGCTAGAGGACGACTACGACTCCGAGTACCGTTACACCGGTAGGCCCCTAGAAGCTCTGCAGGGTCTTGATGCGGAGGGGCGCGTCATCTACCTCGGAACCTTCAGCAAGGTCCTCTCCCCCGCCCTCAGGCTCGGCTACCTCGTCGTCCCGCCCGACCTGGTGGACCCCTTCAGTGCCGCCCGCGAGCTCACCGATCGGCACTCGCCCCTCGTCGAGCAGGCAGTGCTCGCCCGGTTTATCGCGGAAGGACACTTCGCCAGGCACGTACGCCGGATGAGGACACTCTACGCCGGGCGGCAGGATATCCTCGTCGAGGCGGCGGCGGGGGACCTCCGCGGCCTGCTCGACGTCCGGCCGGCGGAGGCGGGCATGCACCTGGTGGGATGGCTCCCCGATCGCACGGACGACCGGGAAGCGATGCGCAGGGCCGCCGCCAGAGGCGTCGAGGCCACCGCGCTCTCCATGTACGGTATCGAGCCTCCGGCGCGCGGGGGGCTCCTGCTCGGCTACGCCGCCGTTGGGGAAGCTGGGATCCGGGCCGGCGTCCGCCGGCTCGCCGCGGCCCTGAGGGAGGGTGAGTGATCACAGATGTCCCGGGTTGGCCGTTCTTTGGTTAGTATTAGGCGGTTGCTGGAGTCCATCGCGAGCGCGGAGGCAAACTCGTGAAGAAGATGATGCTCCTGACGGTGCTGGTGCTCGCGGCGACGCTGTCGTTTGCCCCTTCGGCGCCGGCCCACGAGGGTAACGAGGCGGAGGAGACGCGCGGAGCACTTCCTCGGCGTCAACTGGGATGCACCGTGGCTATCCCGCGCCCTCGTCATCGGCGGCCTCGCGGTGGTCGGCGTAGCCGTCTTCACCATGCAGCGTAGATAAGACGTCTCGCTAGAATAAGGTATCAGGCTACAGGCATTCTTGCTGATGCCTGTAGCCTGATACCTGAAACCTAAAGAGAGGGAGATAGTATGGCCTCCGGCGCGATGATGTCGTACAGGGAGCTCGGGGAGGGGCCGGGGGACCCACTGGTCCTCCTCCACGCCTTCCCCCTGAACGGCAGGATGTTCGAGCCGCAGATGGAGGCGTTCTCCGAAGGACGACGTGTGATCTCGCCGGACTACCCCGGCTTCGGCCGCTCCCCCCGCACCCCCGCCCAGCCGGATATTCGCTACTACGCCGAAGCGGTCCGCAATCTCCTCGACCACCTGGGGCTCGAGCGCGTGGTCCTCGGCGGCGTCTCGATGGGGGGCTACGTCGCCTTCGGGTGTCTGAGGCTCTTCCCGCAGCGAGTCTCCGGCCTCGTCCTCGCCGACACACGCCCCGAGCCAGACTCATACGAGATAAAGGAGAACCGCAAGAACATGGCCCGCCGCGTCGCAGACGAGGGGGTCGGGGTCCTCGTCGAGCTGCAGATGGAGCGCCTCCTCGCCCGCGACACCCTCGAGAACAACGGGGAGGTCGTTGAGACGGTGCGCGCCATGATACTCGAGAGTTCCCCCAACGGCGTCGTCGCCGCCCTTGGCGCCATGCGCGACCGTCCGGACTCGACCCCGCTCCTCGCGGAGATAGCGGTCCCCACGCTGGTCATCGGCGGCGAGGAGGACGCCATCTCCTCCCCCGAGGTGATGGCGGCGATGGCCGAGAAGATCCCGGCCTCCCGCCACGTTACCCTCCCCCGCGCCGGCCACCTCTCGAACCTCGAGAACCCCGAAGGCTTCAACGCGGCCCTCAAAGAGTTTCTGGCGTAGCCGTGCGAGGAGGCAAGATCCTGGTCGCCGGCGCCACGGGCAGGGTGGGCGGCAGCGCAGCCCGGCACCTGTTGGAGGCCGGCTTCGAGGTGCGCGCGCTCGTACGCAACGCAGATAGAGGCGAGTCCCTGCGCTCGCTCGGCGCCGAAGTTGCCCTGGGCGACGTGACGCGACCGCAGACGCTCGCGCCCCCCCTCGAGGGTTGCGCTGGGGTCTTCTCTGCGCTCTCATCCACCACCGACCGGCAGGCCCGCGAGGTCGAGTACGGGGGCAACGTCAGTCTGCTCTCGGCGGCGCGGGAGGCGGGCGCGAGGCGCTTCGTCTACAGCTCGGCGCTGCACGCGGACCACCCGATGGCGCGGAAGGTCGGGACCTTCAGGGAGAAGGCGCGGTTCGAGGAGGTGCTCTTCGGCACGGGCGACGTCTCGACTACCGTCCTGCGTCCGGCCATGTTCATGGAGACGTTGCTCATGGCGCTTAAAGGGCCCGTCGCCTTCGTGATGGCCGGCAGCGACGTGTGGTGCGCTGGCTCTCCGCAGACGACGCGGCCCGAGCCGCAGTCCGGGCCTTAGAGAGGGACGTGACCGGGCGCCACGAGCTCGCCGGTCCCGACGCCGCTACCTTCGACGAGGCGTACCGCCGCCTCTCGGCGGTCCGGAAAAACGGGATCTTCGTTATCCACCCGCCGCTCTCGGCAGCGCGCCTGGCAGGGCGCTTCGCGCCCGCGGTAGAAGAGCTCGCAGAGATGTTCGCGCTCTTCGACGCCGCCGGGTACGCTACCGACCCCGCGCCGCTCCGGGACGTTTTCGGGGTGGAGGCACTGACCATCGAGGAGTGGGCCCGGCGGGTTTTCGGGTAGTGCCCGTTCGGGTAGAATCCGTCGCGGTGACCACGGTACTGCACGTCTCGGACCTCCACTTCGGGCGCCCGGCTTCCTCCGAGCGGCTGCAATCCTTGCTGGAACTCATCACCGAGCTGGAGCCCGATGTCGTCGCCATCTCAGGCGACCTCACGCAGCGTTGCTCCAAGAGGGAGTTCGAGCAGGCCCGCCGCTACCTGGACAGGGTCGGGGAGGTCGCACCCTACATCGTCATCCCCGGCAACCATGACATCCGCTGGCTCGGGGCCGTGTGGCGCAACATGGGCGGCCTCTTCCGCAAGCAGGCCCACGAGTTCAAGTACTCCCGCTACATTAAGTTCATCTGCGAGGATCTGACCCCCTCCCTGGAGGTGCCAGGGGTGGTCATCGCGGGCCTGAATACGGCCCACGGTATCACGCGGGGCTCCATCACCAAACGCTTCAGGGACCTCGGCGTGATCGGGCACGTCAAGCGTGCGGACATCGAGAGCGTGCGGGAGGCCTTCGAGAGCGCCTCCCCCGACGCCGCCCGAATCGTCATGATCCACCACAACCCGATAAGGGGCGAGCTCTCGGGCCGCCACGGTCTCGCCAACACGGAGACCGCCCTCCACGCCTTCGCCCACCTCGGCACCGAGCTGGTTCTCTGCGGCCACGACCACCTGCAAGCCGTCCACACCGTCGAGAGGGGCGTCCACGGGCTCGTGATCTCGACGGCGGGCACGATCTCGAACCGCCTCCGCCCCGGACGCGTCTCGAGCTTTAACCTGGTGAACATAAACGAGCGCAACCTCCGCATAACCACCTACTCGTGGCAGAACCCCGAAGGCTTCGTCCCCTCCGACGAGCGCTCGTTTCGCAGAAGGGTCGCGACCGGCGCACTAGATTAAGGCGGTTTGCAGAGAGGGGTTGAACCCCTACTTCTGCAACTCGCTTTAGGACGTATAATCTGCCGCGACGTTGCACCCTTTAGAGGAGGGCCGCAGACCATGTGGAGCAGACTGACCCGCGGCGGCGACGGCCTCCCGCGAGAGAAGGTGGACGCGATCGTCCGCCTCATAGACCAGTACCTCTCGGAGGAGGCCAGCCTCCGCAACCTCCAGTCCGACAAGCAGACGATCCACCCGCGCGACCTCCCCCCCGACAAGCGCGAAGCCCTGATCGAGGAGATCTTCGAGATCCTCAAGGATGCCCGCAAGAGGTAGTGCTCTCAGCCCACGGGTGGCGGTCCCTGCCTTATGCGGGCCCGCAGGTCCTCAGGCTCGTTGGGGGGCGACCACCTGGACTCGATCCACCACGTGATGCCAGCCTCGGCGTAGGGACGCACGGCGGAAGCGGCCCGCTCCCCGTCATCGCCCGGCGTCTCTCCCTCCCACACGATGTCGAAGGGACTGCCCCTGTTCTCCTCTACGTAGCACTTCATCTCCCGGATGTCCTCCGGGGTGACCTCCCCCCTCGTGGTATAGGCGAGGAGCCCGTCGTAGCGGAGCGCTCGGTTCATCGACTTCCTGCTCGGCCACGCGCCAACGACCCAGATCGGAACGCGTGGTCTCTGCACCGGGCGCGGCAGGAACGTCATCTCCTCCAGCCTGTAGTGCTCGCCCTCGTAGGAGAACGGCTCCCCACTCCACAACCCGGTCAGGATCTCCAGGCTCTCGTCCAGCAGCCGCGCCCGTACCCTGCGGTCGGTCGGCTCCCCGACCTTGCCGAAGCCGCCGTCGTCCAGGGCCCCCAGACCCACAGGCAATACGAGCCGCCCGCCCGAGAGGTGGTCGAGCGCGATCGCCTCCCGGGCGAGTTTCCAGGGCCTCCGGCGCGCCGGAGGCGTCAGCATGGCCCCGATGCGAACCCTCCGCGTGCGCATCGCCATCGCCGCCATCACCACCCACGGGTCGTAGGTCTCCATCTCGCCGATGCTGATGCCGTCCCAGTAGAAAGCCCCATTCTAGCCCGCCTCCTCAGCCTCCCGGGCGAGCTCGGCTACGGTGCGCGGATCTCCCTTGGGGATGATGAAACCGTAGTTCACACGCGCCTCCTCCATGCAGGTAGCGGACCTCCGGCGTACCCGCAGCGAGTATACGGAGCCCACATCGCCAGACT